>JAGAVA010000022.1 GCA_017620505.1 Clostridia bacterium | reverse complement strand
TGGTCATCACCGGTGCGGAATGGCTGAATAAGGACATGGAGACCACCTATGTGAACCTTGTCACCGGCGAGACCGGGCCGTTGCCCGAAGGAGTCAGCTTTGTGGCTGCCGAGAAAAAAGAGGAGGGCTGGCTGGTGACCTTCAAGGCCAGAGAGCGGCGGGATGCTTACAGCCATCAGCTGTTCCTGATGGAATATCTGGATGCCCAGGGAGCGGAGCACACCATCTGGTCCTGGAGCCATGGCATCCGATATCCTTTGCCGGAGGAAGAACGGGAGACCCACTTTGGTTTGGAGTTCCCGCTGGCTGATTACTATGAGGACGAGGTATGGCTCAAGCCGGCTTATTCCCACCTGTGGGAGGCTGAAAACGAGATCATCGTCACCATACAATAATTGCGAAGGGCGCGCTGCAAAATGCCACAATCCCTGTCATTCCGAGCCAGTGGGCACACTGGCGTGGGAATCCGTAATCTCCTTCGTGGGAAAACGGATTGCCACGGCCTGCTTCACAGGCCTCGCAATGACAGACTGCATTTTGCAACGCGCCCTTTTCTATTCCCTTTTTTCGCTGTCCGTGCTATAGTGGTAATATCACCCTGTTTCGGAGGCGCTCTATGAACAACACTGCCAAGGCCACCCTGGCCGCCCTTGTAAGCAACGCTATTTTTGGCTTTAGTTTTCTCTTTTCCAAGCTGGCACTGGATCATGCCGAGCCCTCCATTTTGCTGTCCGTTCGGTTTATTACGGCTTTTATGCTGATGAATCTGCTTCTGCTTTCCGGCAAGCAGAAGATCGCCTTCCGCGGCAAACCGGTGGGAAAGCTGCTGCTCATGGGACTGATCCAACCGGTGGTTTATTATGTCTGTGAAACCAACGGCATCGCCCTGACCACCGCCTCCTTTTCGGGCATTATGATCGGTCTGATCCCGGTGGCAGGTCTGGTACTGGGCGTGGTGTTTCTCAAGGAGCGGTGTACCGTACTGCAGGTGTTGTTTACGCTGCTTTCTGTGTTGGGTGTGGCGCTGACCACCACCGGCGGTCTGGGCAGCTTCTCCCTGCCTGGATTTTTATATCTGCTGGGTGCAGTGATGGCGGCAGCCGGCTTTACCGTTATCAGCCGCAGCATTTCCTCCTGGTTTTCGCCTTTTGAGCGCACCTATGTGATCACCGCCATGGGCATGACGGTTTTCACGGGCATGGCGCTGGTACAGAACCGTACCGATCCTGCTGTCTGGCTTCGCCCCCTGTCCCAGGGCGGCTTCTGGACGGCCGTGCTGTACCTTGCGGTCGGCTCCTCGGTATGCGGATTTTTGCTGTATAACTACGCCGTTAACCATCTGAGCGCCGGCCGGACGCTGATCCTGTCCAACTTTACCTCGGTGGTGTCGGTTGTCGCGGGCATTCTCATTCTGAAGGATGCCTTCACCGCCCTGCAGCTGCTGGGCATTGTGCTGATCCTGATCAGCGTCTTTGGCGTGTCCTGGCAAAGTGGAAAGCAGGTGGAACACAAATGACCGAGCTGCTTCACGGTGCCGGCCTGATCGTGATTTATTTTCTTGTATGTGCCTCCACGGCATTGGTGGCACACGCCCTGCTGCCCATTCCTTCGGAGGTCTTTCGCAAGATCCTCCATTTGATCCTGCTGGGATCATTGGCGGTGTGGGTACTGGGGTTTTCCCGCTGGTGGCTTTCAGCCCTGTCGGCAGTGGTATTTGCTCTGGCAGTCTATCCGCTTCTGAGTCTTGCCGAGCATCTCAGGGGCTATTCTGCCCTGCTCACCGAGCGCAAGAGCGGCGAAATCAAGCACAGTCTATTGGTGGTGTTCACCATGTATGCCTTGGTCGCCGCCGTTTGCTGGGGCTGGCTGGGAGATAAGCTGCTGACGCTGGCCAGCATTTACGCCTGGGGCTTTGGCGACGCCGCAGCCGCGCTGGTGGGTAAGCGCTTTGGCAAGCACCACTTCAAAACGGCAGAGATTTCCCGCAAAAGCTGGGAGGGCACGCTGGCCATGTTTGCCGTGTCCTTTGTGACGGTTGCAGCACTTCTGCATCTGCGGGGAAACCTTTCGCTCGCTGGCATTTTTCTCTCTGCCGCCGGAACGGCTGCCGTCAGTGCAGCAGTTGAACTGTATACCCCCAACGGCATGGATACCATCACCTGCCCGTTGGCAGCGATGACGACACTTTTGCCTCTTGTGGCATGGTTTGGAGGCGCTTTATGAAAGAACGTTCGGGCAGCCGCACCCTGCTGATGTCGGTGCTGATGAGTGCTCCCGGCCCGCTGGTGGTGGGTCTTGGTCTGCTGGTGGGAAAAAGCTCCACCCAGCTGGCCGACTTTTTCCGCCGCAGCGCCGAGCTGCTGGCCATTATTGTGGCCTTTGTGGTCTATCAGCTGGCAGGGAAAAAGGCCGATAACATTCAAAAAGCCCGGTTGGAGCGGAGCTCCAACCTGTTTGTGGGCGCCGTCATGTGTCTCAGCGGCGGGATCATGTTGTTTCTGGCGCTGTTTTCCGGCAGCAGCGAAAAAGGAAATGTCATCCCGGGACTGGCAATTGCCCTGCTGGGTGTCATCGCAAACAGCCTGTTCTGGCGCAAATACACCCGACTGGGCAAACAGACCGGCTCTGCCATTTTAGCCGTTCAGGGACGGCTGTACCGGGCAAAAACCCTGGTAGACGGCTGCGTGGTCATTGCCCTGTCTTCGGTGCTGCTGCTGCCCGGCTCGGCGCTGTCTGCAAGGCTGGACAGCCTTGGCTCAGCCATCGTTTCTCTGTACCTGCTGTGGTGCGGCATCAAAACCATCCGGGAGGTCTTTTGATACAAGAACTCTCCCGTTTTTTGCATAATCTCCCAGCACACGCTCCAAACTATCCGATAGTAGGGAAAGGAGCGTGTGTTTTTATGTTTAAGCACGAAAAGAATCTGTTCCACCCGGTGACAGTAGAGCGGCCCAACCCCCAGTACGCGGCACTGCTGCAGGAGCAGTTGGGCGGCGGCAACGGTGAACTGAAGGCCGCTATGCAGTATATGGCGCAGAGCTTCCGCATCCAGGATCCCGCCATCAAGGATCTGTTTCTGGACATTGCCGCCGAGGAGCTGGGACACATGGAGATGGTGGCTCAGACCATCAACCTGCTGAACGGACACGATCTGGGTGTGGAAAAAGTGCCCCTGGGTGAGATCCAGACCCATGTGCAGCTGGGGCTGGCTCCCGGCCTCATTAACGCCTCGGGTTATTCCTGGACGGCCGATTACGTGACGGTCACCGGCGACCTGTGCGCCGATCTGCTGTCCAACATCGCCTCTGAACAGCGTGCGAAGGTAACTTATGAATACCTCTACCGCCAGATCGAGGACAAAAAGGTGCGGGAGACCATCGACTTCCTGCTCAACCGGGAAGAGGCTCACAACGCCATGTTCCGCGAGGCCTTCAACAAGGTGCAGCAGACCGGCTCCAATAAGGATTTCGGCACCACACGGGCTGCCACCATGTATTTCAGTATGTCTGCCCCCTCTCCGGATACCGACTTTTCCAAAAAAGATGTCAAGCCGGTATCTTTTGAAAAATAACGGCATTTCTTAATTTTCTCTGAAATTCCCATCAAAATGCTTGTTTCCACCCTCTTTGCATACTAAAATAAACCCAAAGAGGGTGATTTTTCTTGAAAAAGATTACAAAAACCATACTTACCATGCTGCCCATGCTGGCGGTAGGCTTTGTCTGCGGACTTCTCATTGGAAAATATGCCCTGGATGCCGAAAGCCGCGGCATTCCCGGTGGGTTGTTGGGTGCCATTGCCCTGTTGTTTGCTGGATTCGTTTTGGCCTTGTACCTGCAAACTGCCCTCCACGAGGCCGGACATCTGGTGTGCGGTCTGTTGACCGGCTATCGGTTCTGCTCCTACCGGCTGGGCAGTCTGATGCTGCTGCGAGAGGACGGACGCTTCAAGCTGCGGCGGCTGAAGATCGCCGGAACTGCCGAGCAATGTCTGATGGCACCGCCTCCCTGGTCGGAAAACCTGCCGGTAATCCTGTATAATCTGGGCGGCTGCCTGTTCAATCTGGGGCTGTCCCTCCTTTGTCTGCTGCTGTGGCTGCCTTTGCGGGAGCATTGGCTGGGGGCACTGCCGCTGGTGACAGCGCTGGGCGGCTTTGCCATGGCACTGACCAACGGTATTCCCATGCGGGTTGGCGGCGTAGACAACGACGGGCGAAACGCACTCCATCTGGGGCGGGATGCGATTGCAAAACGTGCCTTTTGGCTGCAAATGAAGGTCAGTGAAGCTCAGGCCAAAGGCCTGCGGCTCTATCAGATGCCTGACACCTGGTTCCAATGGCCTGACGAGGGTATGGAAAACCCCTTGGTGGCCACTATTGCTGTGTTTGCCTGCAATCGTCTGATGGATCAGTGCCGCTTTTCCGAGGCGCAGAACGCCATGGAAAAGCTTCTCGCACAAAAGACCGGCGTGCTGGGGCTGCACCGCAATTTGCTGCACTGCGATCTGCTCTATTGCCGCCTGCAAAACGGGCAGGCAGCGGCGGCAAAGCAGCTTTTGACCCGGGAACAGCTGGCCTTTATGAAAACCATGAAAACCTTCCCTTCGGTGATCCGCACCCAGTACGCACTGGCTGTGACAGAAGGAGACCGGGACAAAGCGAAGGCCTGCCGCAAGGCCTTTGAAAAAGCAGCTCAAACCTATCCTTACCCGGCAGAAATTCAGTCGGAGCGGGAGTTGCTGGCACTGATTGACCGCGCAGGAGCAGCGGCATGAAGCGTTGGAAAAAAGTCTTTCTGGTGCTGCTGGCTGCCGGTTTGCTTTTCGTGGTCTGCGGTTGGGACTATCGGCTGAGAACGGTTGTCTATGCGGTGGAAAGTGATGAAATCACCACCGGGCTGCGCATTGCCTGTATCACCGACCTCCATTGCTGCAATTGGGGTGAAGGACAGCGGGAACTGCTGGATGTGGTGGATGCTTCCGCACCCGATCTGGTGGTGCTGGTGGGCGACATTCTGGATGACACTATGCCACTGGCGCAGGGATCTACCGTGCTGGAACATCTGGCGGCAAACTGGCCCTGTTATTACGTCACCGGAAACCACGATGCCCACCAGGCAGATGATGTGGCGGCCTTTGGCATCACTGTTTTAGACGGGCAGTCGCAGGAGCTTTCCGTTAATGGTCAGACGCTGCAGATCTGCGGCATCAGTGATCCGCTTACCCATGGCACCGGCCTGTTTGGACCCCGGCTGGAACTTTTGAACGAGCGCAGTGCGCCCTATGAGGGCTTTTCTCTGCTGCTGGCGCATCGCCCGTCCTATATCGAACAGTATCTGCCCGGTGGGTACGATCTGGTGCTGTCCGGTCATGCCCACGGGGGACAATGGCGTATCCCCGGCCTGCTCAACGGCCTGCTGGCTCCAGACGAGGGTCTGTTCCCCCAATATGCAGGCGGCTTATATGCGATGGGTGATACCACTTTCATCGTCAGCCGCGGTCTCGCCAAGGAAAGCACCCGGGTTCCCCGTCTTTACAATCCACCTGAGCTGGTGTTGGTGGATTTGATTCCAAAATAAGAAAGAGCCTGCTGAACGCAGGCTCTTTTGTTACAATTCGATCTCTTTTACTTCTGTGCAGACCTTCCCATCAAAAGTGAACCGCACCACCCAGGGCATGACGTTCCGGATGCGGTCAAAGCCCGCGTAGCCAAAACCGGGTGCATAGTACTCTACAAGCGTACTCAGCGCCGTGCCATGACTGCCGATAACGATGGTTTTACCATCGTGTCTTTCCAGCGCTCGTTCCAAAGCGGCTGTATTGCGAACTTGTACCTGCCGGAGGCTTTCGCCATGCTCCAGCGCAAAGTCAAAATCCGCCCACTGGCGCTTGGCGAAGGAGGTGAAATCCTCCAGCCAACCGTCTCCC
>JAGAVA010000021.1 GCA_017620505.1 Clostridia bacterium | reverse complement strand
CCATTCCTCTGCGGCTCCCCCGACCGCTTTTTCTCTTGTACCGTCAACGGCACATTCTCTTTTTGGCGGGACAAAAAGAGAATGTGGGGTTGGAACAGTGGTTCTGGAAATCGCCACGCTCTGACTGGCGGAAGGCAGTACGCGCCAAGTACGCGAAACGGATGCCGGCTCTACGCCTTAGTATTTTCCGTAGGACCCTGCGGTGCGGTACTTTCCCTCGTCGGAAAGTACCCAAAGGACGGCAAGAGGGGTGTTTCGAATCCCCCCTCTTGCAACTCCCCGCAACGACTCCTCAGGCGCCGGAGGGCTCGCAACAAAGTGCATCTCGGTAAGCAAACTGCAAAACAGTTTAAATTATCTAAATAGCATAGGATAATCAACTACGATTTCCTACTTCACAATGATCCGCTCCCAGCAGTGGACACAATGAAAGGGACGGCGTTTTGCCAGAAACAGCTTGTCCAGACCGTTATGACCGCCGCAGCAGGGGCAGCGCAGATACCGTTTATCCACCCAAAAGAAGGTAGCCAGCGCCAGTCCACAGGGGATCAGCAGCCACGGACTGAACAGTGCCGCGCCCAGACAGCAGCAAACCACAATCTGGCAGGCAAAGGCCAGCAATACATATCGGAATCGAATGATTTTCATGGGCTGTCCCCCTTTCCTCTTTACACCTTCTGCATGAACTTCCCTGCGGTTTTTGCCATCATGAGCTTTTCGCCCACCTTTTCAAACTCGATGCGCAGCAGCAGATCGCCGCCCATGGGAGTAGCCTCCCGGACGATGCCCAGGCCAAAGGCCTTGTGCTTCACCTGCATACCGGCACGGAACTCGGGTGCGGGACTGGGCTTGCTGGCAAAGCTGGGGCTGGGAGCGGTCACCCGCTTGCTCTCCCGCTGGGGCGTTCCCTGCTGCCAGGAAACCGTGCCTCCCCGCTGCCACGAGGACGATTGCTGACCGTAGCCTGCGGAGCGCTGGGGACGCACCTCCACCTCCTGCACCAGTTCAGGCGGGATCTCGTCCACAAACCGGGAGGGCTTGCCAAACATGGTCTGACCGTACAGCATCCGGCGGCGGGAGCAGGTGATGGTCAGCTCCCGCTTGGCACGGGTCATGGCCACATAGCACAATCTGCGCTCCTCCTCCATCTCCTCTTCGCTCTCCATGGAGCGGTAAGAGGGGAACAATCCCTCTTCGGCACCCACGATGAACACCTTGGGGAACTCCAGACCCTTTGCCGAGTGCATGGTCATCATGGTGACCACGTCGGCGTTTTCGTCGTACTTGTCCACGTCGGAGATCAGGCTCAGTTCCTCCAAAAAGCCCTCCAGCGTGGGCTGGACGCTTTCTTCCTCACACCGCTTCTGATAGTCCACGATGTTGGATTTCAGTTCCTGAATGTTCTCCAGCCGACCCTTGGCCTCCTCGGTGCCCTGGGCTTCCAGATTGAGCCGATAGCCCGACTGCTCCAGCATCAGATCGTACAGCTCCACCAGCGGGATCTGATCCTTCTGCTCCTGCAGCTTGCCCATCATCTCGCCAAACCGCAGCAGGGCGGCAGATGCCCGGGACAGCTCGGCATACTTGTCGGCAGTGCAGATGATCTCGAACTCGGTGACCCCCTGCCGGGCGGCAATATCAGCCACCGTTTCCAGCGATTTTGCGCCGATCTTCCGGGGCGGGTTGTTGATGATGCGGTGCAGGCGCACGCTGTCGCCGGGATTGTGGATGACCTCCAGATAGGCGCGCATATCCCGAATCTCCAGAGAGTCCAGGAAGGAGCGGCCCCGGACGACGGCAAAGGGGATGCCGTTCCGCACAAAGCAGGTCTGCAAAAAGTTGCTCAAAGCATTATTGCGGTAAAGGATTGTAAAGTCCTTGAGCTTTTCACCCTTGGCATAGGCCTGATGGATGGTTTTGGCGATATACTGGGCCTCTTCCTCCTGATTTTCCGCCTGATAATAGCGGATGGGCTGGCCTGCCCCCTGGTCGGTCCAGAGGGTCTTGCCCTTGCGACCCTGGTTGCGGGCAATGACGTGGTTGGCGGCATCCAGAATGTTGCCGGTGGAGCGGTAATTCTGCTCCAGACGGATGGTCTGGGCATCCTTGTACTGGTGCTCAAAGTCCAGAATGTTCTCGATGGTGGCGCCGCGGAACTTATAAATGGACTGATCGTCGTCGCCCACCACGCAGAAATTGCGCCAGTCGCCTGCCAGCAGAGAGCACAGCACATACTGGGCGTGGTTGGTGTCCTGATACTCGTCCACCAGCACATAGCGGAACTTGTGCTGGTAATATTCCCGCACGTCGTCCTCGGTCTGCAGCAGCTCCACCGTCTTGCAGATGATGTCGTCAAAGTCCAGGGCGCTGGCCTTGCGGCAGCGCTTCTGGTACTCGGCATAGATGCGGGCCACCGTCTTTTTATAGTAGTCCTCCCCTGCCTGGGCGGCAAAGGCCTCGGGCATGATGAGATTGTCCTTGGCACGGGAGATGACGCTCATAACACCCTTGGGGTCAAAGCGCTTTTCGTCAAAGCCCAGATCCCGGATCACCGACACCATCAGCCGCTTTTTGTCGTCCTCGTCATAGATGGTGAAGTTCTGGGAATAGCCCAGCCGCTCGATGTACCGGCGCAGGATCCGGGTACAGGCGGTGTGGAAGGTGTGAGCCCAGATATCTCTTCCCGCATCACCGCAGGCCACCTCCAGACGGGCTTTCAGCTCGCCGGCGGCCTTGTTGGTAAAGGTGATGGCGATGATCTCCCAGGGCTTGGGGGGATCCACGGCGCACAGGCGGTCGATTTCCCCCTGGGGCACCGACTCGGGGTCATCCATGGCCATGGCAAGGGTCATCAGATCGCTGTCCCCTGCCCAGTCGGGTGCCAGTTCGCACTCATAGCCGCAGCCGAACCGCAAAAGATTGATGATGCGGTTGATGAGCACGGTGGTCTTGCCCGAGCCTGCGCCTGCCAGCAGCAGCAGAGGGCCTTCGGTCTTGAGGACGGCCTGCCGCTGCATCTCGTTGAGCTTTTGAAACTCGTTTTCTATCACAGCCCGCCGGAGGGCGGTATATCGAATGTCAAAATCGTCCATAATTACCTCTTTTATTTCAAATCAACGGCCCCAAGGGGCTTTTGGAAAACACTATCTATCCGGAGAAGGAACGCTCAGCAGGGGGTCCGGGGGAGGGCGAACCATCCCTTAGCGGCTCCCCCGGCCGCCCTTTCCTCTTGTACCGCGGGCGTTCACGTTCTCCTTTCGGCGGGACGAAAGGAGAATGTGGGGTTGAAACTGTGGGTTCTCAAAATTGTCATGCTCTTGCCGGCAGAATACGATGCAATCCCTCAGTCAGCCTTTCGGCTGACAGCTCCCTTTCCACAAGGGAGCCTTTGGATCATGCCGCTTCGTACAGTCATTACCGCACGGCCAGATTTTCCTTGCCGATGACCGGCTCCAGCGCCCGAGCCACCTGCCCGATATCCGCGCCACGCTGCCAGGCCAGCCGCTGTTTGGTGTGCACCAGATACAAAATCACCTTCTGGTTGCCGGGATTGCGCTCCAGCGCCTCAATCACCAGACGGAAGCGCTCGTCCTGCTGACAGCTGACCTTGATCCAAAGGGTCTTGCCGTCGTCGGCAGGGGGCGGGGCGGACACCGATTCGGCAGGCTTGTCCGGCTGGGGATTCTGGAGCTTTTGTACCTCCTGCCGGGGTCTGCGCTCAAAGCCGCCCCGGTCCCGGCTGCGGCGGCTCTGCAGATACTGTTCGGCATAATAGTCGGTCAGCGGCCACACCTCGTCCACCATCAGCTTGGGCTCTTCCTCTTCCCTTGCGGAGATCCGTCCGTGGACGATGACCGCCTGATCGGGCTGAAGATAGGGGCTTGCCGCCACCAGCGCCTTTTCAAAGACCAGCAGTTCCAGACTGGAAGTGGTGTCTTCCAGCGTCACATAGGCCATCTGGGTCTGCTTTTTGGTGAGCTTCACCTTGAGGGACATGACCATGCCCGCCAGCGTGACGAACTTGCCGTCCTGAAGCAGATCGTCGGTGTTTTCCTGCACCGCCTGGATCAGCCGTCCGATGGGCACGGCGTGCACCCGGAGTGCCAGCGGCTTCAGCTCCTCCATGGGGTGTCCCGACAGATACAAACCGCAGGTTTCCCGCTCCATATTGAGCAGTTCCCGGCGGGAAAACTCGGGAATATTGGGCAGGATGGCCACCGGGGCCGCACTTTCCTGCTGAAAATCGGAAAACAGGTCGATCTGCCCTTCCAGATTGCGCTTGGAGGCGTTGGATTCGGCATCCAGCACGCTTTCATAGACCTGCAGAAGCTGGGCGCGGCGTGCGCCCATGCTGTCGAAGGCGCCGCAGCGGATAAGGTTTTCCAGCACCCGCTTGTTCAGGTCATAGGCGCTCATCCGCTGGCAGAAATCGTGGAAATCCCGGAAGGTGCCGTTCTGCCTGCGCTCCTGCACCAGCTTTTCGATAAGGCCAACACCCACATTTTTCACCGAGCCAAGGCCGAAGCGGATGTTGTCCCCCGCCACGGCAAAGTCGGCGCTGGATTCGTTGATATCGGGGGGCAACACGGTGACCCCCAGCTCCTTGGCCTGGTCGATGTACTCAGCCACCTTGGCGTTCTGCCCCAGAACCGAGGTCAAAAGAGCGGCCATGTATTCCTTGGGATAATGATATTTCAGCCATGCCGTCTGATAGGCCACCACGGCGTAGCACACGGCGTGGGCCTTGTTGAAGGCGTAGTTTGCAAAGTCCAGCATCTCGTCGAAGATGTGGTTTGCCACCTGCTCGGGCACGCCGTTGGCGGCACAGCCGCAGATGTTTTCCTCCGGGTTGCCGAAGACGAAGTTTTGCCGCTCGGCTTCCAGCACGTCAAACTTCTTTTTGGACATGGCCCGGCGCACCATGTCGGCCTTGCCCAGACTGTAGCCAGCCAGCAGGCGGAAAATCTCCATGACCTGCTCCTGATAAACGATACAGCCGTAGGTGACCGAAAGCACCTGTTCCAGCAGAGGATGTTCGTACCGGATGGAACTGGGGTCGTGCTTGCGCCGGATGTAGGTGTCGATGTACTGCATGGGGCCGGGACGGAACAGCGCCACGATGGCGGTGATATCCTCCACGCTGTGGGGCTTGAGCCGCACGGCAACGTCGGTCATGCCGGCAGATTCCATCTGGAACACGCCGCCGGTCTGGCCCTTGCCCAGCATCTCGAACACCGCCTGATCGTTGTAGTCCAGATTGTCCCAGTCCAGCTCTTTTCCGGCCTGCCGGATGAGCTTGATGGCGTCGTCAATGATGGTCAGGTTGCGCAGACCCAAAAAGTCCATCTTTAAAAGTCCCAGCTCCTCCAGGGTGGTCATCACGTACTGGCAGACCGTGCCCTGGTCGCCCCGGGACAGGGGTACATACTGATCCACCGGGGCGGCGGCGATGATGACGCCTGCGGCGTGGGTGGAGCAGTTTCTGGGCATACCCTCGATCTTGCGGGCCATGTCCAGCAAATTTTTGATGCGGGGATCGTCCTCGTAATAGCGTTTCAGCTCGGGAGACACCTGCAGTGCCTTGTCCAGAGTCATTTTCAGCTCCTGGGGCACCAGTTTTGCCACCATGTCCACCTCGGCATAGGGCATATCCATCACCCGTCCGATGTCCCGGACGGCGGCGCGGGCCGCCATGGTGCCGAAGGTGACGATCTGTGCCACGTGATCCTCGCCGTATTTTTTGGTGACGTAGTCGATGACCTCCTGCCGCCGTCTGGGGCAGAAGTCAATATCAAAGTCGGGCATACTGACACGCTCGGGGTTGATAAACCGCTCAAAGAACAGGCTGTACCGCATGGGATCCACATCGGTGATCCGCATACAGTAGGCCGCCATGGAGCCTGCGCCCGAGCCGCGCCCCGGGCCAACGGGGATGCCCTGGGATTTGGCGTAGTTTACAAAATCGGCAACGATGAGGAAGTATTCCACAAAGCCCATCCGGGCGATCATGTCCAGCTCGTACCGCAGACGGTCTTTATATTCCTCCGAGCCGCCGGGATAGCGCCGTGCAAACCCCTCCCAGCACAGCTTTTCCATATAGGCGCGGGCATCGCTCTCCCCCTCGGGAAGCTGGAAGGCCGGCAGGTGGTATTTGCCGAACACAAAGTCAAAATCGCACAGTTCGGCGATTTTCACGGTATTTGCAAGGGCTTCGGGTGCTTCGGGGAACAATTCGGCCATCTCATCCCCCGATTTGACGTAAAATTCCGTACCGGAAAACCGCATCCGGTTTTCGTCCTCCAGAGTTTTGCCCGTCTGGATGCACAACAGCACGTCGTGCATCTCGCTGTCCTCTTTCCGCAGATAGTGTGCGTCGTTGGTACACACCAGCGGGATGCCGGTCTCCCGGTGAAGAGCCAGCAGGCCGGTGTTGATGGACTTCTGCTCGGGGATGCCGTGGTCCTGCAGTTCCAGATAATAGTTGCCACGACCAAACAATTCGTCGTATTTCAGCGCCGTGGCCTTTGCGCCCTCGTAATTGCCGTGCATGAGCAGGTTCTGTACCTCGCCCGCCAGACAGGCCGACAGGCAGATCAGACCCTCGGAATGCTCCTGCAGAAGGTCAAAGTCGATACGGGGCTTGTTGTAAAAGCCCTCGGTAAAGCCTGCCGAGCACAGCTTGATAAGGTTCTGGTAGCCGGTCATGTTTTTGCACAGCAAAACCAGATGCCAGGGCTCATAGTCCAGCTCATAGACCTTGTCAAAGCGGCTGCGGGGGGCCACATACAGCTCACAGCCGATGATGGGCTTGACCCCGGCCTTTTTGGCGGCCTTGTAGAAATCCACGCAGCCGTACATGACGCCGTGGTCGGTGATGGCAACGGCGGTCTGTCCCAGCTCCTTCACCCGCTCCATCAGCGGGCCCAGACGGCAGGCGCCGTCCAGCAGGCTGTATTCGGTATGTAAATGCAGATGGACGAAGGGGGTCATTTGGCTGCCTCCTCTCCCAGCTGGACCAGACGGCGCAGCCGGTTGTTCAGTCCCGGCTTGGAAATGGTGCCGGGATAGGCGGCGCACAGCTCGTTCAGCGACATTTCCGGGTTGTTGATGCGCAGCTGGGCGGTGATCTGCAGGGGTGCCGGCAGCTTTTCCAGCAATCCTGCGGCCTCCAGCCGCTCGATGGCGGCGATCTGTTTGGCAGCCGCGCCCACCGTCTTGGTCAGATTTGCCGTTTCGCAGTTGACCCGGCGGTTCACATCGTTGCGCAGCTCCCGCTCCACCTTTTTCAGCATGAGATCCATGGCGGCGCCGGTGGCACCGCAGGCCGAAAGAAAGTCCTCGATGGCGCCGCTGTCCTTGTAATAGAGAACATGGATACCCCGGCGCTCCATCTGCCCGGCGGGCAGCTCCATTTCGTGCAGCAGAGAGCTGACCTGCCGCGCCACGTGGTAGTGGGGGGTCACCAGTTCCAGATGATAGCCCTTTTCGGTGGAAACATAGCCGCCGATGAGGAAGGCACCCCGGAGAAAGGCGCTGCGGCTCTGCTCGTCCTCCACCAACGCCCGGTTGAGGGGCAGAGAGCTTTCCCGCTCGTAGCCGTAGTATTCAAAGATCCGGGCGACCTCGCCGGGATCCCACAGCTGGAGGATGGTGTCGGTTTCCTCGGGCCACACGTCCATGCACTGATTCAAAAAGAACTGTGCCCGGCGGCGGACGGCCTGCATTTCGCTCTGCAGGCGCAGTCCCTCCCGGGAAAACTGCCCGGCAAAGAGCAGCATGCCCAGACATTCGGCCATGGCGGTGTCGTCGGTCACCGGAATATGGCACAATTCACTTTTGATGTCAGTGGTAAAGGACATATGGATTCTCCTTTGGTTCTTAATCAGCCTTCCCCTCAAAGGGAAGGTGTCATTTGTGAAGCAAATGACGGATGAGGTGTAGCCCCTTTGTGCAAGCCTTCTCCTTGAGGAGAAGGTGGTATTTGCACAGCAAATGACGGATGAGGTGGCAGAAATGTGGCTGTGGTGTGGTGGAAAGTGCCGCGCCGTAGGCTTTGAATTTGTTTCTGCCAGCCAGAGCGTGACAGTTTCCAGAACCCACAGTTCCAACCCCACATTCTCTTTTTGACCCGTCAAAAAGAGAACGTGCCGTTGACGGTACAAGAGAAAAAGACGGCTCGGGGGATTGCGATCCCCCAAGACCCCCAAGAAACGGGGGAGTGCTCCGCGGATTGTCCGGTGTACCAGATGACTTTGCCGCCTGAACATTGTCGCGCTGTGTTGGCACAGTGCATCTCGGGAAGTCAGCCTTGCTTTATCCCTTTCGCAGCAGCAGCCGGTCGTAATCCCCCAGCGCGCCCGCTCTGCGGGCAAAGGTCTCGGCGCACAGCATCACGTTGTAGGCCAGACGCAGGGGGTCGTGGCGGGCCAGCTGCCCGTTGCGGGACAGCATATCGCCGCCGAACAGCCGGATGCCCAGCTGCCGGAAGGCCTTCACGTCGGGCATCAGCGGTTCGCTGCCCTCGGGCATATATCTTGCCGCCAGCTTGGCGGGAATTTCCTTGGTATTATACAGGCAAACGTCCACCGCGCCTCCGTGGCGCATGAGCGCCTGCACGTGGTCAACGGCAGAATAGCCCTCGGTCTCGCCCTCCTGGGTCATCACGTTGAGCACGTGCAGCTTGAGGGCCTTGGAACGGGTGATGGCCTCTGCAACGCCCCCTACCAGCAGGTTGGGGATGACGCTGGTGTACAGGCTGCCGGGGCCTAAAATAATCAGCTCGGCCTCCTCGATGGCCTCAATGGCCTGAGGCAGCGCCGGCACCTTTGCGGGGATCAGGGACACCCCCCGGATGTCCAGATTGCGCTCCTTTTTTGCGGCGGTGATGGAGGTCTCCCCCACCACCCGGCTGCCGTCGGCAAAGGTGGCTTCCAGATCCACGTTCTGACAGGTCACCGGAAGCACCTGCCCGGTGACGGCAAGGATCTGGTTCATGGCGGCAACACCCTCGGCAAAAGAGCCGTAAAGATTGTTCAGCGCCAACAGAAACAGGTTGCCGAAGCTCTGTCCCTGCAAGCTGCCGCTGTCAAAGCGGTAGTTGAGCAGCTCTCCCAAAGTGGAGCTGGTGTTTGCCAGCGCCAGAATGCAGTTGCGAATGTCTCCGGGGGGCAAAATGCCGAACTCCCGGCGCAGTACGCCGCTGCCGCCGCCGTCGTCGGTGACGGCTACGATGGCGGTGATGTTTTCGGTGTATTCCTTCAGTCCCAGCAGCAGGGTGGAAAGTCCCGTACCGCCGCCGATGGCTACCACCTTTCGTCCGGTGGCCCGGGCAAGGTCAAAAATCTGCTCGGGGATGTCCTCGTAGGGCATCTCCAGATAGGTTTTGGCATCCATCCCATCAGCCCCTTTCGGCGTCCCGATGACGGATGGTGGCGTTATAGCCCTGTGCCAGCAGCTCCCGGTGGAGTCTGCGGCTCACCGATACCGACCGGTGCCGTCCGCCGGTACAGCCGATGGCGATGACCAGCGAGGTTTTGCCCTCCGCCAGATACAAGGGCAGCAAAAACCGGAACATATCCCGGAGTTTTTCCACAAAGATCTCCGCATTGGGGTCGGAAAATACGTAATCGTAGACCGCGTCCTCCTGACCGGTCTTTTCCCGCAATTCGGGTACGTAGTAAGGATTTTTCAGAAACCGCACGTCCAGCACCAGATCGGCCTCGTGAGGGATGCCGTATTTGAAGCCAAAGGAGCACACCGAGATCACCAGCGATGCCTCGCCCTCCTCGCCGAACAGGTCAATGAGGTGACCCTTCAGGTCGGCGGTGGCAAGGGCGGTGGTGTCGATGACGTAATCGGCCTGACGGCGCATGGGTTCCATCAGCTCCCGCTCCTGCTGGATGGCAGCCGCCAGACCCAGCCCGTCCACATCCAGCGGATGACGACGGCGGCTGGCCTTCTGCCGGTTGATGAGCACCTGGTCGGAGCACTCCAAAAAGAGGATGCGGCAGCGGCTTCCTTTCTTTTCCATGTCCTCCAGCGTCCGGAACAGGAAGGAATGATCCCGTCCGCCCCGGATGTCTACCACAAAGGCTACCCGCTTGTCCTTTTCGGCGCTGCTGCCGAACAGTTCTGCAAACTGGGGGATCAGCTTGACCGGCATATTGTCGATGCAATAGTAGCCGATGTCCTCCAAAACGTCCACCGTAAGGCTTTTGCCCGCGCCGCTCAGGCCGGAAATGATGAGACAATCCATGGTCGTTGCTCCTTTCAAAGGATGTTTCTCGCAAACATCAGAAGAATGCTGCAGTATTCCCGCAGATAAACGCTTGCCGTCAGCCACTGCAGCGGCACGTGGGGCACGGGTGCCGAGAGGGTCTGCACCTGTGCAAATCCGGCCTGCGCTGCCAGCATTTGCGCCCGGTACAGGTGGAAGCTGTTGCTGACCACCGCCACCGGCTGGGGCAGGTTTTCACGCTCGATGATTTCTTTGGAATAGCGCAGGTTCTCCCGGGTGTCGGTGGCCTGCTCTTCCCGATAAATACGGCTGTCGTCCACGCCCCGGGCGGTGAGCCAGCGGTGCATGGCGGCGGCCTCGGTGATGGTCTCCCCCGCTCCCTGTCCGCCGGAGACGATGACCACGGCCTGGGGATTCTGCTGCAGATAATCCAGCGCGGTCTGCATCCGGGCGATAAGAGTCCGCGAGGGCCGTTCGCCGTCCAGACCTGCCCCCAGCAGGATGACGGTCTGGGCGGTGGGACTTTCGGTGCCCTCGTCATGGGTCAGAATCAGCCCTTCGATCCACACAAAGGACACCAAAAAGGCAAAAATCGCTGTAAAGGTCAAAATCTTTACGATTCTTGCAATTCTTCGGATTTTCGGACTTGTATGTCGACAAAACAGCAGAACCGCCCACACAAAGGCACAAAGCAGCAGAATGCCGCCCACCGCGCACACCAGAAAGCCGATGCTGTTGTATAAATCGCCCACCAACAGCAGCGAAATACCTGCTGCGCCGGTGAAATACAGGGATTTGGGCAGGGTTTTCATTTCAAAATCTTCACTTCGGGCTCCAAACGAACACCGAACTTATCATACACTATGTTGGACACCTGCTCCATCAGCTGCAGCACATCGGCACAGGTGGCACCGCCCTTGTTGATGACGAAGCCGGCGTGCTTTTCACTGACCTGCGCGCCGCCCACGGTAAAGCCCTTCAGACCGGCATCTTCAATGAGCTTGCCGGCAAAATAGCCCTCCGGGCGCTTGAAGGTACTGCCTGCCGAAGGCCATTCCAGGGGCTGTTTGTCCCGGCGGCGCTGGGCAAAATCGGCCATCTCGGCCGCCAGCGCGTCCCGGTCACCGGGCTGCAGGCAGAAGGTGGCCTCACAGCACACCCAGCCGGGATGTTCGGCATAAACGCTGTGCCGGTAGGACAGCTTGTGCCCCTCCCCCGTCAGGGTACAAAGGCCATCAGGGGTGATACAACGGGTGGAAACCAGCGTGTCGGCGATCTGTCCGCCGTAAGCCCCGGCGTTCATCACCACCGCACCGCCCACCGTGCCGGGGATGCCCTGTGCAAAGGTCAGGCCGGCAAGGCCGCGCTGGGCAGCCTCGGCAGACAGACGGGACATGGAATATCCGGCAGGGACGGTGACTTGATTGCCCTCCCACCGGGGCTTTCCCTCGGGGGTGCGGATCACCAGACCGTCAAAGCCCTCGTCGGGCGCCAGCAGATTGCTGCCGTTGCCCATGACTACCCACTTCAAATCATGACCCAGTGCAAAGGCCACCAGACCGGTCAGCTGGTTGACCGTTTCGGGCAGGGCAAACAGGCGGGCAGGGCCGCCGATACGGAAGGATGTATGTTTGGAAAGGGGCTCGTTTTCCAGCAGGACGATGCCCTCGTTTTTGGCAAAATCAAGGAGCTTCTGATAAGACATGACAAACCTCCTCAAGGCATAGTTGGTTACAGTTTATCATACCACAAAGGGGCCGTTTTGTGAATGAGGAAAATATATTTTTCCGGATCGCGCGCCCGTTTTTTGTACCACGCCAACACAGCGCGACAATGTTCAGGGGATAAAGTTGTCTGGTTCACAAGGCAATCCGCGGAGCACTCCCCCGTTTCTTGGGGGTCTTGGGGGATCGCAATCCCCTGAGCCGCCCTTTTCTCTTGTACCGTCAACGGCACGTTCTCTTTTCGGCGGGACGAAAAGAGAATGTGGGGTTGAAACAGTGGGTTCTGGAAGATGCCATGCCCTGACTGACAGAAGCAAATACAAAGCCTGCGGCGCGGTACTTTCCGCCACACCACAGCCACATTGCTGCCACCTCTTCCGTCACGGTTGCGCCGTGCCACCTTCCCCTCAAGGGGAAGGCCCAACAAAAGAACCACCCCAATCTTCGGAGTGGTTCTGCTAAAGTCTTATTTTCGCACCAGATTCTGATAAATGGCCGGATGGCTGTCGGGAATGGGGATGGCCCCCACGGTTTTTTCATAAAAGGGCGCGGGCTCGTCGGCCCAGCCGATGATGGCATAGGCATAGCCCATCTCCCACATGGAGTGCAGGCAGGACAGCAAAAGTCCGGTACCCACGCCCCCCTCCCGGCAATCGGGCGCCACACCGATGGGGCCGAAATAATTCTTTGCGGTGGCCTCGAAACAGGCAAACCCGATGATCTCCCTGTCCTTCACCGCCACATAGCAGGTGGAAGGCACGGTGGACAGGGCCGCCTCACATTCGTGCATCCAGCCGGCACCAAAGTGCTTCTCCACAAACTGCAAAACCCGGGCCCGGTCGGGGGCGATCACCCGCTTGATGGTGACATTTTGCGCCGAAAGCCGCTGCAAGGCTGCCTCTTTAGATGGCAAGTTCCATAACTTTACAAGCAAGTCTTGTGCAGGCATCAGAACAACCTCCTTCGTGCCGCAAGGCCGGTGGGCGTAGCGGCAAGGCCGCCCTCTGCCGTCTCCCGGATGCAGGAGGGCATATTGCAGCCGATCTGGTACATGGCATCGATGACCTCGTCCAGCGGAATGAAGCTGCGGATGCCTGCCAGCGCCATATCGGCCGCCGAAATGGCCATAACGGCGTAAACGCCGTTGCGCTTGACGCAGGGTACCTCCACCAGACCGGCCACCGGGTCACAGGCCAGACCCAGACAGTTTTTCAGCGCCAATGCGGCAGCATCCACGCACTGCCGTGCCGAGCCGCCCATGACCTCCACCAGCGCCGCAGCCGCCATGGCCGCCGCCGTGCCGCACTCGGCCTGACAGCCGCCGGCAGCACCCGAAATGGTGGCCCGGGTGGCCACCACACCGCCGATGGCGGAAGCCGTCAGCAGACCGTAAACCGCCTCCCGGTCGGAAAAGCCGTATTCTTCCTGCGCCGCAATGAGCACGCCGGGGACGATGCCCGCCGCACCGGCGGTGGGACAGGCCACCACCACGCCCATGGCGGCATTGTAGCCGCTGGTGCCCAGGGCATAGGCCACCGCCTTGGACTCCATGGAGCCAAGCAGGCTCTTGTGATTGCGCAGATAATTGTAATAGGTGGCGGCATCGCCGCCGGTCAGGCCGGAAACCGACTTCATGCCGGTGGCAATGCCCGACATGGCGGCATTTTTCATCACCTCATAGGTGTGCAAAGCCCGCTCCAGAATGGTATCCAGGCTGTCGCCCGAGTCGGTCTGCTCTTCCCGCAGCACCACCTGCCAGATGGGCTGCCCGTTTTTCGCCGTTTCGTCCAGCAAATAATCAATACTGGGAATATCCATAAAAAAGCCTCCTTAGAGGGTTTCGTCAAAAATGCGGAATGACCACGGCCTCGCTGACGCTCTCCACCGAGCGCAGCTGCCCTACGGTGGTGTCATCCACCGGCACGTCGGTCTCCACCACGGTGATCACGTCGCCCTCCCGGCGGGTGCGGGACAGCCGCAGGTTGCCGATGTTGTAGCCGTTGGAGGACAAAATGTGGGCGATGGAGGCCAGCACACCGGGAGAATCCCGGTGGAACAGGATCAGCGTATCCTCCACAAAGGTGATCTGCACCGCCATGCCATTGATCTCGGTGATGCGAATGGCACCGCCGCCCACCGACGCGCCCTGGATGCGCACCGTCTTTTCCTTTGCCCGTGCTTCGATCACCACGGTATTGGGATGGAGCTTGGGATCTTCCGCCGTTTGGAATTCATAGCTCAGGCCACGGAACTCTGCCAGCCGCAGGCTCTCCCGGATCTTTTCATTGTCGGTGCGGAAGCCCAAAAGGCCGCCGATCACCGCCTTGTCGGTGCCGTGACCGTGATAGGTTTCGGCAAAGGAGCCGTAAAAGGTCACCTTTGCGTGGCGGATCTCCTCCTCCAGAAGCATCCGGCACACCAGGCCGATGCGCACCGCGCCTGCGGTGTGGGACGAGGACGGGCCGATGGTAATGGGGCCCAGAATATCAAAAAGACCAATACTCATAGGTTCACACTTTCTGCATCAGGGGAAAATGCCGCGGATGCGCTTGGCTTCGCAGACCTTTTCCAGCGCAATGACGTAAGAGGCCATCCGCAGGGACACCCCGTGATCCACGGCGGCTTTCCACACCTTGTCAAAGGTTTTGAGCAGGATGCTCTTCATCATCCGATCCACCTCAAACTGCTCCCAGATCAGCGACTGCACGTTCTGCACCCGCTCGAAATAGTCCACGATCACGCCGCCGGCGGTGGCAACCAGATCGGGGATGATGGTGATCTCCCGGCTCTCCAGCGCATCGCCGGCTCCGGCGGTGATCTGGGCGTTGCCGCACTCCAGCACAATGGTGGGCTGGAGCTTATGCGCATTTTCCTCGGTGACGATGGCGTTGACGGTGCACAGCGCCAGTACGGTACAAGGGGTCTCCAGCACCTGCTCACAGGAAATGTGCTGTACGCCGGGAGTCTTCAGGTCGGCAAGCCTTCCCCCCTGCTCCTTGAACCGCAGGATGGCGGGAACGTCCAGACCATCCTCCCGGAAGATACCGCCGGAGGAATCGCTGATGGCGATGACCCGGATGCCCTGTTCAAACATTTCCTGTGCCACCGACTTGCCCACATTGCCCAGACCGGCAACGGCGGCGGTGCAGTGCTCCTGCCGGATGCGCAGGCGCTTCATGGCCTCCTTAAGCACATAGGCCGCGCCCTTTCCGGTGGCCTCGGTGCGTCCCCGGCTTCCACCCAGCTCCACCGGCTTTCCGGTGACGATGCCGGGAATG
>JAGAVA010000020.1 GCA_017620505.1 Clostridia bacterium | reverse complement strand
GCTGTGAGGTCATGGCGGTGGCACAGACCTCCGAGGGCGTGCAATTGCGGCAGGGCGGCTTCCGTCAGGCCGACATTATGCTGCTGGGCCCCGCACCCCTCCACGCCGTTTCCTACGCCGTGGAAAATGAGCTGCTGCTGCCCGTCTTTAACCGGGAAAATGCCCAGTGGATCAACGACGAGGCCAAAAAGCAGGGCAAAATCGCCCGGGTGCAGCTGAAGATCGACACCGGCATGAACCGCATCGGCGTCCGTCACGGTGAGCCGCTGGATGAGTTGCTGGCCTTCCTCAAGACCCTGCCTAACCTGTGCATTGCAGGCGTGTTCACTCACTTTGTCAACGCCACCTATACCGACGATCCCCAGACCCCCGTGGCCTACGGCAAGTTTGAGCAGGCGGTGGCGCAGATCCGCGCCGCCGGCATCGAGCCCCAGTACATCCACTGCTGCAACACCGGCGCCACCTCCTGGTTCAAGGGCGATCGAATCTCTACCCACGTGCGCCCCGGCAGCCTGTATATGGGCTACGACTCCATGGACGACGGCACCAACTGGCTGGAGGTGGAGGAGGGCATCTCCTGGCGGGCCTTCATCACCAACATCCACACCGTCAAGGCCGGCGAAAGCTGCGGCTACTGCAACCATCACGTCTGTGACAGAGACACCGTGGTTGCCACCGTGGACATTGGCTATGCCGACGGTCTGTATCGGCCCATGGCACAGGGCGGCACCGGCGGCGTGCTGCTGGTCAACGACACCCGCTGCCCCTATCTGGCCACCTCCATGGATCAGACCATGGTGGACGTGACCGGCGTTGACTGCAAGGTGGGCGACCAGGTCACCGTCTTTGGCTTCTCTCTGAATGGTGCCAAGCTGCCCCTTGCCGAGCTGCAGAACTGGACCAACCAGAACCTGAGCCTGCCCCTCTGCCTGACCAACCATCGTGTCAAGCGGATCTATAAGTATTAAAAAAGCTGTCAAAGAACCGCGTCACGTTGTGACGCTGGGTTCTTTTCGACAAACAGGAAGCGGTTATTTTTGACCATAATCACACAGATTACGGCCAAAAACAATTTCGTAGGGCGGGCAGAGGCTGCCCGCCGCCCGCTTACGGGAGCAGTCCGTCACCCTTTGGCAAGTTGCAAGCGTGATGTATCCGTAAGTATCGGTAAGCATCTTTAAGCATTGCTTGCCATGCCAAATACAAATGCAAACGCATACGAAGGTATACCAACGTATACCAAAAATACCATATACAAATACAACTACAAACCCACATACACAAGCAAATGCAGATGCAGACACAAACGCATCTGCATTTGCATATACACAGACAAAAACAAACCCAGACCCACACCCACAAACAGGCCGGAAAGCCTTGCGGCGACGGGCGCGCCGGTATGTTGGGCGCCCGCCCCGCAGAGGAAACAAACACAGGCAATTTCACAGGGGTTTTCCACTTTTTCCACAGAATTATCCACAAAGCCGTCGAGGACTGTCAGCCCCTCGGATTTTTTAGCGAATGTTCACAGAACGTTTTCAGAAAATTTGGAGGATTTTTCAAAAAAGGGCTTGCATTTCCAACCGATTGTGTTATCATACTATCAACAGGTTGGCACTCAACATTGTCGAGTGCTAAAAATCCAAGAAAAAGAGGTTTTGCAATATGAAACTGTATCCTTTGCAGGATCGCGTCGTGGTCAAGCTGGTAGAGGCTGAAGAGACCACCAAGGGCGGCATCATTCTGACCGCCGCCGCCAAGGAAAAGCCCCAGGTGGCCGAAGTTGTGGCCGTTGGCCCCGGCATCCCCGAGGGTGAGCACAAGGTCGTCATGGAAGTCCAGGTGGGCGACAAGGTCATCACCAGCAAGTACGCCGGCACCGAAGTCAAGATGGACGGCGAAGAATATACCATCGTCAAGCAGAGCGACATTCTGGCAATCGTCAAGTAACTGGCGAAAAACCTGGCGGTTTTTGCGCACAGATGCCCGTGATGGGCATACAATCCCTCAGTCTGCCTGCGGCAGACAGCTCCCTTTCCACAAGGGAGCCAAATAGGAATTCTCGATTTATTAGGAGGAACAATACACATGGCTAAAGAAATCCTGTACGGCGAAGAAGCTCGCCGCGCCCTGGAGCGGGGCGTGAATCATCTGGCCAACACCGTCAAGGTGACCATGGGTCCCAAGGGCCGCAACGTGGTGCTGGAGAAGAAGTACGGCGCTCCCCTGATCACCAACGACGGCGTGACCATCGCCCGTGACATCGAGCTGGACTACGCCTTTGAAAACATGGGCGCTCAGCTGGTGAAGGAAGTTGCCACCAAGACCAACGACATCGCCGGCGACGGTACCACCACCGCCACCCTGCTGGCCCAGGCTTTCGTCCGCGAGGGTCTGAAGAACGTCACCGCCGGTGCCAACCCCATGGTGGTCCGCAAGGGCATTGCCAAGGCTGTTGACGTTGCCATCAACGAGATCAAGAAGAACAGCCAGAAGGTCAACGGCTCTGCCGACATCGCCCGTGTTGCCGCTATTTCTTCCGGCGACGAGTCCATCGGCGAGCTGATCGCCGATGCCATGGAAAAGGTCACCGCCGACGGCGTCATCACCGTGGAGGAGTCCAAGACCGCCGAGACCTATTCCGAGGTTGTGGAGGGTATGCAGTTCGATCGCGGCTACATCACCCCCTACATGGTCACCGACACCGAGAAGATGGAAGCCGTCATCGACGACGCCATCATCCTGATCACCGACAAGAAGATCTCCAACATTCAGGAGATCCTGCCCCTGCTGGAGCAGATCGTCCAGGCCGGCAAGAAGCTGGTCATCATTGCCGAGGACGTGGAGGGCGAGGCTCTGTCCACCCTGATCGTCAACAAGCTGCGCGGCACCTTTACCTGCGTTGCCGTCAAGGCTCCCGGCTTCGGCGATCGCCGCAAGGAAAT
>JAGAVA010000019.1 GCA_017620505.1 Clostridia bacterium | reverse complement strand
CGAAAGGCTTGCAGCTTTTCTCCAATAAACTATGCACCTTTAGCTCAGTTGGTAGAGCACCTGACTCTTAATCAGGGTGTCCAGGGTTCGAGTCCCTGAAGGTGTACCATTTTGCGGCCCGTTGGTCAAGCGGTTAAGACGGCGGCCTCTCACGCCGCAAACAGGAGTTCGATTCTCCTACGGGTCACCAATATTCCTCCTTAGCTCAGTCGGTAGAGCACGCGGCTGTTAACCGCGGTGTCGTAGGTTCAAGTCCTACAGGGGGAGCCACAAAACGGCAAGTCGAAAGACTTGCCGTTTTTCTTTTATATTTATATAATGTAAGAAGCAATCGAAATAAGATATTTTGATTAGGGCGGTGACAAGATGATGAATAACATACGACTGGAGATCCCGGATTTGCACCATCAGCAAGCATACGAGCAAATGATTATGCGATGGGAGACAAGCGGACAGAAAATTGCACCCCAGTTGTTAAGCCGCTACAGCGGCAGACTTGGTAAAAATGTATCTTATTCCACTTGGCTGGAATGGTGTGAGGATGACAGAACCACCGGAGCTGCATTGTCTACCAGGGTTCCCTGCACCTTATATTTTCTTGTAGCAGACAGTGGAGAAATCCTGGGCAGCATAGTCATCAATCGTGATAACACGACCAGAGGCCACCTTCATGCAGGAATTGCTCCCTGGCATCGGGGAAAAGGATATGGAACCGTCATGCTTCAACTGGCTTTGGAGAAATGTCGGGAGATGGGCATGAAATTTGTAGAAATCGTACCTTACAAAGGCAATGACAGTGCGGTAAAAACGATCTTGAAAAATGGAGGAATCTTTGTGGAAGCGTTTCAGGACGATGGTGAAGCCAGTTTGCGTTATCGGATTTCCCTGTAAAGACTGCGAATTACCTGTACGGCAGTTAAAATTCTTCTAAGAGTTTTGCCATAAATTCCTCTGTACTGATCCGTCCATCGCGGTTATAACGGCCCAGAGAAAACAGACAATTTGACTGACCGGATGTCAAGAGACTGTTTTCTTCATTGCAGGTCAGCGTGATCCGAAATCCCATTTGCTGCAGCAAAGCATCCGCGCCGTCGGTCAACTGTCCGAAGGGATAGGCATAACAAATGGGGAAAAAGCCGCAGTTTTCCTGCATAGCGGTCTGCAGCGTCTGCACATCGGTGCAAAAAGCATCTTTCCAGTGTTCCACAGATTCATTTGCCTTGCGAGAACTGCCTTTTCGAGGGGTCAGATGATGAAAATAGTAGGAATGATTGGCCAATTCCAGGCGTGGAGAAGCTGCCGCCAGCGAAAGATCTTCCCAGCTCATACAGGTATGGGGTGACCCATCCTCACCGGAAGCTGTATAAATATCACTGTATTCTCCTACTACAGAAATGACTGCGTGGGCATCATAGCGTTCCAAAAGGGGCGGCAGAAGGGTCAGATTATTTCGATAGCCGTCATCCAGCGTGATGAGAACCGGCTTTGCAGGGAGCGTGCCCGTGCCGTCGGCAAAGGCGATCAATTGTGCAAGCGTGACGCTCTCAAAACCGTGCTCCCGCAGCCAGCACAGATCGGATTCCACCCGGCTGATGGGACAGACATATTGGGCGGCAGTATTTTCTCCTGTGACCAGACTGTGATACATGATGATGGGCAGTTCCACGGTTGTGCCCCGGGGAGAAAAAACCTCTATGGTTGATTCCTGGTTGAAAATGAGCAAAAAACAAGTAAAAGTCAGCACAATGACCGGAAAAAACATAAGCGTTCGTTTCATCAACATCCACCTCAATGGAGGATATGCGCCTGCGGCGGTTGACATTCCAGGCAAAAAGCCGTAAAATAAAATCAGTATCCAACAGAAAGGCAGGGATGTTTTCTATGAAAAACCTCATCATTACCATCAGCCGTCAGTACGGCAGCGGCGGACGCAAGATCGGTCAGCAGCTCGCCGAGGAACTGGGCATCCCGTTTTATGATAGCGAGATCATCGACCTGGCTGCCAAGGAGAGCGGTCTGGCTGCCGATTTTATCCGCGGTCAGGAGCAGCAGCTGACCCAGAGTCTGCTGTTTTCGCTGGTGACCAACTTCACCTCCAACAGCAGTGCCTTTAATCCCAATATGCTGTCGTTGTCCGATCAGGTGTACCTGGCCCAGGCTAAGGCCATCCGCGCTCTGGCAGACAAAGGCCCTTGCGTGATCGTGGGCCGCTGCGCCGATTGGGTGCTGGAAAAGGACTATGACGTGCTGCGTGTCTTTGTCTGCGGTCCCTTGGAAGCACGCTGCAAGCGCGCCGTGGAGGAATACGGCGACAAGCCCGAGGACATCCAGAAGACCGTCAAAAATATCGACAAGCAGCGCGCCCGGTATTGTCAGCATTACTGCGATAAGGCCTGGGAGGATGCGGAGAATTATGACCTGTGCCTGAACAGCGGCACCATCAGCCTGGAAAACTGTGTGGCCATCGTTAAGAGCGCCTATCAGGAATTGGCAAAGTAAAAAGTAAGATGTTATAGAAATAGCCCCGAACCGCATGGTTCGGGGCTGTTTTTTTGTTTTAACAGCAACGGAAGAAACAGCAGAGGCGGAAGAGCAGATAGGAAAAGCACATACTGGTGCAGTAGCGTCCCAGACTCATGCCCTGGCTGTAGCCGCCGGCCTGCCGATAGGCGTTGCCGCCACGCTCCAGCTCGTCCAGATAAGTTTCATATTCGGCATTGCCGGGATCCATTTTACAGGCCTGCCGTGCGTGCTCCAGAGCCAGAATACGGTTGCCCTGGCCTGCGTTGGCGATGGCGCTGTAATAGTACCACTTGGCGGTGCGGTCGGCAATGTTGCTCAGCACGTGCAGCGCTTCGGCATAGTGCCGTGCGGCGATGTAGTTGCGTGCAGCCCGCAGCTCATTGGTTTCTTCAGGATCCTGCCGGGTCTGCTGCTGGGAGCCGTAGGCCGTCCAACCACGGAAGGGATCCCAGGTATAGGTCTGCCAACCGCTCTGACCGTAGCCGCCGTAACCGGAGTACCCGCCGTAGCCATAGCCGCCGTAGCCACCCTGGCCTGTAGCACCGCCCTGGGCGCTGTACTGGTTGGCAGTGCCGTTTTTGATGGCATCGTAGGCAGCGTTGATCTCTTTCATTTTTTCCTCGGCAGTTTTGTCGCCGGGGTTCACGTCGGGGTGATATTGCTTGGCCAGCTTGCGGTAGGCCTTTTTGATGTCGTCGTCGCTGGCGTCACGGCTAACGCCAAGCACCTCATAGGGATCTCTCATACGGGAGCTCCCTCCTTCTTTTTCTCTTTGTGTTCCTGACGGGCGCGGGCCTGGTGGTACATGGTCCAGACTCCCTCGAACAGGATATTTTTCAGCAAATCGGCATCCTGCACCAGTGGGAGCCGGTCAAAGGCGGCGGCAAATCCACTGGCCACCATCAAAAGCATGGGTTCAAAGTCTGCCAGCGGTCGGGTCTGACCGGCGTGCATGGCCAAAAGGGGATTGTAACGGCCTTTTTTGGCATCTTTTTGCAGATCCACCGCAGCATCCTGCAGGTAGATGAACTGTCCCAGAAAAAAGCCCATCTCCCGGAGTACAGGCGACCAGCGATCCTCTTCCAATACAAACAGTTCAGCCATCAGACGACCAAAGGCGGCGGCACATTTGTCGGGAACGGTCTCGTTCGCCTGTTCCAATGCAGTCAATGCGGCAAGTTCCTGCTCGATATGGGCGCATTGCCGGGGCAGTCGGACTTTTACCTTATCATAGGCCGGCTGCATTTGATCCATGAGACCTTTTTTCAGCTTGTCACCCTCATCCAGCCAGTCGTCTCGCAGCTTATGATAGGTGAGCGCCACCGTCAGATCGGCAGCATAGGTGGAAAACCGATTCTGCCAAAAAGCCTGAGGCCTGGCGGGATGAACGGCGCACCGGGCGCTGTCAGCCTTCTCCTCCGGCTCGTAAAGGGAGGACAGAACCAGGATCAAAAAGGTCATGTCGTAGTTGAGAGCCAGCCGGTGCAGCGAGCCCGCCTGCTCCTTGAGGGCATGGCACAGGCCGCAGTAGCAGCCCCGATACCGGGCCAGCTGTTCCTCCGAAAGGGTGTCCTTTCGGGCGATTACATAACCGAACATCAGCTTTTACGAACGAAGCTTTCGCCGCACTTGGGGCAGGTGATGCGGATCTTGCCCTTGCCCTTGGGCACACGGGTGGTGATACCGCACTTGGGGCACTTGTAGAATCGATAATATTTCTTCTGCTGCATCCGCTGCTTGAGGCCGGAAAGCTTCCGGGTCATGTTGTAACGGAGGGTCAGATAGGCGTTGTTTTCCGCACGGCGCTTGTAGGTGTTGCGGGAGAACATCCGGATATAGCTGTAAACCAGCGCCGTGATGGCGATGAGCCAAAAGACCGTGCTGAGCAGACCTTTGAAAAGAATGGTCAGCACCAGCGCGATCAGCGCGGTGGTGTTGAGGCAACGGTTGAACTCATCCACGCCATAGCGGCCCATCATGACTTTTTGCAGCCAATTTCGCATAAATTACGCCTCCACAGGGTAAAAGAAAAATTCACGTTATATTACTTTACCCTAAAATTGTAACTTCCGCAAGTTTTTTCCATGAACGATTCGTAAATTTCAACGAAAAAACAAAGCAAATAGCACTTTTTTCGACCCTTTTTGCTTTTGGACTGATGGATTCTAATGCCGGAAATTTCACCAGGCATTGATGCAGACAGAAAAATATGATAAAGTAAACGAAAAGAAAAACTTGAATTTGGCAAACGGATAGATAACATTGATTTCGTAGGGGGAACTGAATATGATTCAGTTAAGAAAGCTTAATAACAGAACGGTGCGGGATATCATAAAACTCGAAGTGGAAGATTCACAAAAAGATTTTGTTGCACCAAATAGCATCAGTATCATCGATGCGTACACTACAATCGATACGGAATGTACGGCATTCCCCTTTGGCATTTATGATGATGAAACACCCGTCGGTTTTGTGATGATTGGTTACAATGATGCGGTATTGTATGAGGTGTGGGATGCAGAGGCACCCGAAGCTTGGAAAAACAATTATAGCATATGGCGGTTTATGATTGATAAGCAATACCAGCGTAAAGGCTATGGCCGAACAGCCATTAAGCTGGCTTTGGATTTTATAAAGACTTGGCCTTGCGGCAAAGCAGAATATTGTGCCCTCTCCTATGAACCTGAAAATGAGGTAGCCAGAAGGTTGTATGCGAGCTTTGGTTTTGTCGAAACTGGTGAAATGGATGGAAATGAGATTATTGCAATGTTGAAGTTGTAACTGAGACTTACCAATTCCAATTTATCGAACAGTTGTGACCAATGAACATACTTCTCTCCGTTGTCTTGACGGAGGGAAGTTCTTTATATCCCCAATTAGTCCAAAAGGTAAAAGGAAGCTTTTTTTCCTATCGGTTGCATTTGCAGAATAAGTCTGCTATAATCACTATAACTGTGAAAACAGAAATTTATACGAATACTGGAGGAATTGTCTTGTCAGACCCTGTTGGACGATGGCTTTTGTTGGAGATCGTGTTTTTGTTTCTGGGCGTGTTCTGCGCCCTGGCTTCCTATGCCATCCGGGAATGCAGTGAAAGCAAACTGATGGAGGCCGCCGAAGAAGGCGACAAAAAAGCCGCAAAAATGCTGCCCGTGGTGCAGGAGCCCGATGACTTCTGTGCGACCCTGCGGGTAGGTGCTGTTGGCTTTGGCTTTTTCGCGGTGATGAACCCCCTGACTGCCGGCTTGATCGCAAAGATCGAGTCGCTGATCCCTGCCGGCTATGCCGTACAGGAATTTGTGGGCGGCGTGATCTGGGTGTTGCTGCTGCTGCTGGCAGTGGCGCTGCTGGATCTGACCACCGAGCGTTATGCCTGGCATCGCGCCGATCAGATCGTGCGGAAGGTCTTTGGCCTGGCTTGTGTGTTGGAAAAGGTACTGCGGCCGGTGTCCTGGCTGATGCTGCGCATTGCCAATCTGGCGCTGCGCATCTGCGGTGTCAACCCCAAGGCACAGATCGAGGAGGTCAGTGAGGGCGAGATCCTGCTGATGGTGGGTGAGGGCGAAGAGTCCGGCGCCATCGGTCAGGAGGAAAAGGAACTGATCGAAAACATTTTTGAGTTCGACGACACCACGGCGGAGGACGTTATGGTCCATCGTACCGACGTGGAAACCATCTGGCTGGACGATACCGATGAAGAAATCGTCAGCACCATCCGGGAGAGCGGTCTGTCCCGTTTCCCGGTGTGCGGTGAGGACGTGGATGACATCGTTGGCATCCTGAACACCCGTGAATACCTGCTCAACGCCCGCCTGCCTGAGCCCAAGCCGTTGAAGGAACTGCTGCGGCCGGTGTTTTTCGTGCCCGAGTCGGTGAAGGCCGACGTGCTGCTGCGGGATATGCAGAAGCAAAAGGTGCATATGGCGATCGTTGTGGATGAGTACGGCGGAACTTCCGGCCTGCTGACTATGGAAGACCTGCTGGAAGAGCTGGTGGGCGAAATCTACGACGAGTTTGACGAAGTGGAAGAGCAGGAGATCACCGCGCTGGGCGGCGACAGCTGGCGCATCGCCGGCGCAGCTTCTTTGGAAGATATTGCCGAGGCACTGGATCTGGATCTTCCCGAAGAGGACGAGGACGAGTACGAGACCCTGGGTGGTCTGGTGTTCGGTCAGCTGGCTGTCATCCCCGAAGATGGCACCAAGCCCCGGGTCACAGCACTGGGTATGGATATTCAGGTAGAGGAGATCGCCGAGCACCGGGTGGAGTGGGCCGTAGTTACCAAACTGCCCCAGCCCAAGGACGAGGATGAAGATTAAATGATACGAGGCTTCCCGACGAAACCCCGGCGGGAAGCCTTTTGCCGCCTTTTTTAGAGAAAGAGGGAATCCATTTATGGCAAAGACTGTGAACTTAAATATGACCGAAGGCCCGCTGCTGGGTAAGATCATCCGGTTTTCGGTGCCGCTGATGCTGTCCGGCATGCTGCAGCTGCTGTATAACGCGGCCGACGTCATCGTGGTGGGTCGGTTTGCCGGTTCTGCGGCACTGGCGGCTGTTGGCTCCACCGGCGCGCTGGTCAATCTGCTCATCAACCTGTTTATGGGTGTTTCGGTGGGCTGTAACGTGCTGGTTGCACGGTATTACGGCGCAGGCGATCAGAAATCGGTGTCCGAAACGGTCCATTGTGCCGTGGGCGCCAGCGTGATTATCGGTGTACTGGCAGCTATTGTAGGTCTGGTGTTTTCCACCCCCATGCTGCGGCTGATGGGCTCGCCGGAGGACGTGTTGCCGCTGGCATCCTTGTATCTGCGGATTTATTTCTGTGGTATGCCTTTCAACATCGCCTATAACTTCGGCGCTGCCGTGCTGCGTGCCGTGGGCGACACCAAGCGTCCCCTGTACATCCTGTCCCTGTCGGGCATCGTCAATGTGGTGCTCAATCTGATTTTGGTCATCGTCTTCCACATGGGCGTGGCCGGTGTTGCCATTGCCACCGTGGCCTCTCAGGTGATCTCGGCTATTCTGGTCATCCGGGCACTGACCCTCCGGGAGGACTGCTGCCACCTGAACACCAAGGAGATCCATATTTATAAGGACAAGCTGATTGGCATGATCAAGGTGGGTCTGCCTGCCGGTATCCAGGGAAGCTTGTTCTCCCTGTCCAACGTCATTATCCAGTCCTCGGTGAACTCCTTCGGCTCGATTGTAGTGGCCGGCAACTCGGCGGCTGCCAACATCGAGGGCTTTGCCTACACCGCTATGAACGCCGTGTATCAGGCCTGTATCACCTTTGTCAGCCAGAACCTTGGCGCACAGAAGCCCAAGCGAATCCTGAAGGTCATGGGCATCTGTCTGGTGGTGGTCAGCGTGGTCGGTCTGACCCTGGGCAATCTGATGTACCTGTTCGGTGAACCGCTGTTGTCCATTTACTGCTCGGACAGCGAGGGCCTGCAGGCTGAGATGATCCGTGTGGGTCTGACCCGTATGAGCTTTTTGGCGGTGCCTTATTTCCTCTGTGGTCTGATGGAGATCGGCTGCGGTGGTATGCGCGGCCTGGGTTGGTCCTGGGTGCCCACCACTGTCAGCCTGCTGGGTGCCTGCGGCATCCGTATCCTGTGGATTTTTACGGTGTTCCGTCAGATCGGCACCCTTAGCAGCCTGTATGTGTCCTATCCTATCTCTTGGAGCGTGACCTTCCTGGCGCATATGCTCTGCTTCTTCTTCGTTTTCCGGGGCGTAAAAAAGCAGTTTCCCGAGGAAACTGCTGCATAAAACCATGAAAAAAGACCGCGAAAGCGGTCTTTTTTTGTTATTTCTTCAATTTTTTAGGGATGAAACAGAACAGTAAATAACCCAACAGGCCACCCAATGTATTGAGGATCACGTCATCCACATCTACACTGCGACCCAGAAAGAGCTGCAGGAACTCGATTAGGCAGGAAACACCGGCGGACAGGGGAACGACCGCCCAGAGATGTCGCCACCGCTGCCATAAAAGGGGCGGCAGAAAGCCAAAAGGTGCAAAAATCAGCACATTTCCAGCCAAATTGATGACCTTTTGTCCGTGACTGCCCTTTTCCAGCATGGAGCGGATGGTGTAGCCGGGGGTGAGATTGATGCCCCAGCCGGTCTCCCATCGCTGCGTGGCCCGGGCGATCAGCGCCTGCAGATCGGAAAAGTCGGGACGGGCATAACCCTGCAGCAGGGTTTGGGAGGCCAGACCGATGCAATACAGTACCAGCAGCGCCAGCAGCAGCTCCCGGCCCCACCGGGGGCTTTGCTGCTTGTGCATCAGCCACAGGGTGCGCAGCAGGATCCAAAGGGGCAGCGCCAGCAGCATAAAACCGCCCATGGAGTTCAGATAATGGGAAACCACATTCATTTCAGTTTCACCATTTTGAGGATGCCGTCGGCGATAGCCTGGGCATAGTCGGTAAAGTGCTCATCCAGCAGAGTGTTGTCGGCGGCATTATCGTCGATAAAGCCCAGTTCCACCAGACAGGCGGGCATCAGGGTGTTGCCCACCACATAATAGCTGGTTTTCGGATTGCCTGCGGTGCCTTTTTTGACACCACGATCCTTGGCAACGCCTACCTCCACCAGATTCTTCTGAATATAGGTAGCCAGTGCGGTTTCGGGCTTGAGACCGGCGGCAGAGATCCAGGTTTCCACCCCCTGTCCGCCGCCGCTGTTTCGGTGGAGAGATACAAAAAGGGTAGCCTTGTTCCTGTTGGCAAACTCCACCCGCTCTTCCAGCGTCAGAGGGGTGTCGTCCTCCCGAGTGAGGATGACCTCCAGATTGTCATGACCGGCGGCATCCAGGGCATCCCGGACGGCCAGCGCCATGTTCAGATTGTCATCCTTTTCCTGCCGGTCACCATTGACCGCACCGGGATCGTCGCCGCCGTGGCCTGCATCCAGGCAGATGATGATATGGTCGGGGATGACGAAGGTATCTTCCGGTGTGTGGTTCAGCACGAAAATCACCGTCAGCAGGACTGCAAACAGGACTACGGGCAGAATCCGCCACAGCTTTTTCTTAGCCATTGGGAACCTCCCCCTCCAGAACGCTGGGAATGGCGGTCAGATACCCCAGCTGCACCAGCAGGTTCATGGTGCTCTTGGGATCGTCAAAGCTGTAAACCTCAATGCTCTTCCATTCGGAGGCCATCTTGGTTTCGTAATCCACTGCCTGTGTGGTGGGGTGATAGATCTCGGCATTTTCCAGAACGGTCACCGTTTGGTTGGCAGTGTTCCGGGCAGGCAGGTCGTAATTGAACTCCACAGTAAACAAATGATCATAATGCTTTGCACGGTTGCTTTCGTTCCAGGCGCTCAGCCGTCCGGCGCGGATATCTTCCTCCAACGCATTCAACAGCAGGCTGGTGTGGGCAGAATCCACATAGCAATGGTTGCTGTAATTCAAAGCGAAGGGCTCGCCTGCCAGCAAGCGGATCTGGTCGCCGTAGAGATTCAGCTGGATACTCTCGATGACGGCATCCTTGGGGGGCAGGTGGTTGTCCACTAACCGCTGAGGATCGGACATGATGGCAGACAGCTTATAGGCGGGGGAGGCGGGATCGGCAAGATCCTTTTCACCACAGGGCAGATTGTAGCTGCGGCGGAGGGTGGTACCGTCCTCGTAATAGTAGTTGATGCGCACATAGCAGAAGCCCTCGTCATAGGGGACACTGTTGTAACGCTCATAGTCTTCCAGTGCGTCCTTGTTATCCAGAATGGCGCGGTGAAGCTCCAGAACCTTATCTATATCCTGAGGCTGGGTCAGCTGCAGGTCGTAGTCGGAATAGAGAGTAACCTCGGTGAGCTCGCCCAGTCGGGGTACATGGGACTCCACCCCGAACAGGTCGTGGTCAAAGGCCACAAACAGACCGCAAATGGCTACCCACAGCACCAGCAGACCGGCCATCTTTTTGAGCTGGAACACCCGGAAGGACTTCTTCAGCAGCATGACGGCGGTGATATAACCGATGGCACCGCCCAGACAGCAGCACAGAATCTTGGGGAGTGCGGTGTCCGTTCCGGAGAAGATGACCTCGTCAAAGATCCAGCCCAGCACCAGCGCACAGCCAAAGGCGAAGCAGTATTTGGCGATAGGCTTGAGGAAATCAAAGGCGATCACATCGCCGGCACTTTCGGTGGCCCGGCGGCGGTACAGCAGCAGGGAGCAGACCACCAGCGCCACTGCTGCCAGGGCGTACAGACACAGGGTCAGCAGAAACGCGGGATCAAAGTACCGGATGGTCTCGTGAACGGAATAAACACCGCCCGTCGTCACCTGGATGCGCTCGGTTACATAGCAGGAGGTCTGTGCCAGGTGGATGAAGGGAGAAAGGAAGGTCAGCTTCAGGGGCTGGGAGCTGACACCCCAGTAAAGCTGGGTGGAAAACTCGGTCAGCAGGCTTTCGTACACCACCACGGCAAAGTTGATCAGGCCGTACAGCACCGGCATGGCGGGCAGGCTTCCGGTGCACATGGCAGCCAGTGTACCCAACGCATAAAACAGCAGGCTCTCCAAACAGATCACTGCCAGCCAGCACAAAATCTGGGTGGGGTCAAAATAACCCAGCGACATCTGGCACAGGTAGGTGAGCAGGGCGATCAGCACATTGGGGATCATCAGAAAGCTCAGACCGGCGGTAAAATGGGAACAGAACAGGGTATCTCGGGTCACCGGCAGGGAATGGAACAGGCTGGCACTGCGGCTCTGGTAGAGATAGCTCCACACTGCGAAGGCCGACAGGCCGCCGTAGATGGCCGCCATGATCAATGCGGCTTCGCCGCCGGTACCGGTCAGCAGACGGTGAATGGAACGGATCATATCGGAATAGGCTTCCGTACCGCTGTAGGAGGTCAGCATGGGAATGGGCAAAATCAGCAGCCAGATGGCCAGATAGCTGCCCCAGACCGGCCAGAACCGGGTGAGATCCTTTCGGATCAGAGACCAGTGAAACTTACAGGACAAGTTCTTTGACCGCATAATCGGCACCTCCCAACTCGTAGATGAAAATTTCTTCCAGCGTCAGCGGCAGGATGTCATAAAATACCGGCTGACAGGCACGGGCGGCCTGCTCGGCAGCCTGTGCGCCGCATTTCAGAATAAAGGTATGCACCCGTCCGGTGCTGCTGTGATGCAGCGGTGTTACCTGGGGCAGCACGGGAGCGCTTTCGGGCGGGAAAACGATCTGCACCTTGACGAAATCTTCCTGCAGCTGGGACAGTGCTCGCTCCAGCAGCATCTTGCCGTGGTCGATGACGCCCACGTGGTCGCAAACGTCCTCCAGCTCCCGCAGGTTGTGGGAGGAGATGACCACCGTCACCTGCCGCCGCTCCACTTCGCCCATGATCAGGCTCCACAGCTGACGGCGCATCACCGGATCGAGGCCGTCCACCGGCTCGTCCAGCAAAAACAGATCAGGCTGCAGGGCAAGATTCAACCAAAAAGCTGCCTGCTTCTGCATACCTTTGGACAGGTGACGAATGGACTTTTTCGGGTCGATGGGGAAGATATCGGCTAATTTTTTGAACAATTCCTCGTCGAAAGTGGGAAAGAAACCCTGATAAAACCGCTTCATATCCATCAGGCTGGCAGAAGTGAAGTAATACAGGTCGTCGGGGATGTAAGCGATGCGGGCTTTCAGGTCAGGGTTTTCGTACACCGGCTGCCCGTCCACCAGAATCACGCCGCTGTCTGGCTGGGAAACGCCCGAAAGGCAGCGCAAAAGGGTGGATTTGCCTGCACCGTTGGGGCCAACCAGGCCGTAGACCGCGCCCCGGGGCACGTGCAGGCTCAGGCTGCTCAGGGCCTGTGTACCTTCATAGCCCTTGCTGATGTTCTGAATATCAATCATGGTCTGCTCCTTTCTGCAGGTGAGCGATCAGCTGCTGGGTGGACACACCGGCAAACCGCAGCTCGTCGGCGGCGCGCTCCAGCTGCTGCCAAAGGGCATCAATACGCTTGCCTTCTACCGACTGATCCTCGGCGGCAAAGGTGCCCTTGCCGGGCAACGTCACCAGATACCCCTCATTTTCCAGTTCCCGATAGGCACGCTGGATGGTGTTGGGATTGATGGCCAGTTGTGCTGCCAGTTCCCGCACCGAGGGCAGGCGTTCACCGGGGGCAACGCCGCCGCTGATGATCAATCGCCGCAGATTGTCCATGATCTGCTCGTAGATGGGCCGGGGATCCCGGCTGTTGAGATGGATCATAGGCATCCTCCTATTCCAAAAAGTGTATTAACTGTACTAACTGTGTTAATACACTTATAGCATACGGGGGCAATGTTGTCAATCTTATAGACCATATTTTTTGAAAAATGTTCCGTATTTGCCAGAGATATGGTAAAATAAAAACAGAATCCTGCGAAAAGGCGGTGTATTTATGAACTATCGGGAAGAAATCACCCGGATCGAGGCGGAACTGGCTCCCGAACTGGAGCAGATCGCCCATTATTTGTACGAAAACCCGGAGTTGGGTATGGAAGAACAGCTGGCTGCACAGCGGCTGGTGGAGTATATGACCGAAAAGGGCTTTGCCGTGGAGCGCCCCTGGTACGGGATGGACACGGCTTTTGCAGCCCGCTGGGGTACGGAAGGTCCCTGTGTGGCTTTTCTGGCAGAGTACGATGCGCTGCCCGGCTATGGCGAAAACGGTGACCAGGCCGGTCATGCCTGCGGTCACAACTGGATCGCCGCCACTACGGCAGGCGCGGCGGTGGCGCTGAAGATGCTCTGCGAAAAGAACAACATCCCGGTGCGCATCCTGTTGGCAGGATGTCCCGCAGAGGAGACCTTTGGTTCCAAGTCGCTGCTGGCTCGGGATGGTGCCTTTGAAGGGGTGGACTGCGCCCTGCAGGCCCATCTCAGCGAAGAAACCAATCTGTATCATCGTTCTCTGGCGCTGACTGCCATGGAGATTCGTTATTACGGTAAAGCGGCGCATGCTTCGGCAGCACCCTGGGAGGGAATCAATGCGCTGGATGCCATTCAGCTGTATTATGCCGGTGTGGCGGCCCTGCGGCAGCAGCTGCGGCCCGACGTGCGGCTGCACGGCGTCATTAAAGAGGGCGGCCTTGCCGCCAACAGCATCCCCGAACGGGCATCCTGCCTGTATTACGCCCGGGCGGCTCAGCGAAAGTATCTGGATCAGGTGGTGGAGCGGCTGCTGGATGTGGCAAAGGGTGCGGCACTGATGACCGGTGCCCGGCTGGAGGTGCGCTGGCCCGAGCAGCCCATGGACGATACCCGGCAAATCCCGGCCCTGCAGGCCGTTATGGACGACTGGCTGCGGCAGGAGGGCTACTGCTCTATTTCCAAGGAAGAGGCTGATACCCGGTCGGTGGGCTCCACCGACGTGGGCAACGTGAGCCAGGTTTGCCCCACCATGTTTGTAGAGGTGGGCGTGGACGGTTTTTACGGACACACCGAGGAGGCCTTGGCGCTGGTGGATGAAAAATCCTATCCGGCGCTGCACGCCACTGTCCGGGCCATGACCGGAACCGCCCTGCAGGTGGTCACCGACGAAGAACTTCGGAAGACCATGTGGGAACAATTTCAGCAAGGATAAATCAAACGGGTGGTCGAAATGACCACCCGTTTGAGACTGTCAAAGAACCGCGTCGCTGGGTTCTTTTCGACAATTTGGCACCGCGCTTCGGCGCGGTTTCGTGGGGTTTTGTGCGGAAAACCCCACCGGT
>JAGAVA010000003.1 GCA_017620505.1 Clostridia bacterium | reverse complement strand
TCCAAGGGCGAGTTTCTGACGGTGGATCTGCTGGAGCGCAAGGGCTATGACCCCATCGTCTATCGTATGTTCTGCCTGCAGAGCCATTACCGCCGCAATCTGGTCTTCACCTTCGAGGGTCTGGACAACGCCGTGGTCACCTACAACAAGCTGATCGCCAAGATCGCCGCTCTCAAGGAGAGCGACGAGCCCATCGACGAGGAGGCCGCAGCCGTTCTGCGGGGCAAGTTCAAGGAGGCACTGGACAACGATCTGAACACCTCTCTGGCCATCACCGCCCTGTACGACGTGCTCAAGTACAAGACCACCGACCACACCAAGCTGGCGCTGCTGGGCGAGTTTGACTATGTGCTCTCTCTCAATCTGCTGTCTGCCGCCGCAAAAAAGCGGGAGGAGCTGAAGAAGGCACAGGTCAAGGCCGGCGAGTTCACCGTGGTGCCCGAGGGCTGCGAGCCCGACGCCGCTGTGGAGGCGCTGATCCGCGCCCGCAACGACGCCAAGAAGGCCAAGAACTTTGCGGAAGCCGACCGCATCCGCGACGAGCTGAAGGCCCAGGGCGTGGAGATTATCGACATTCCCCACGGCGCAAAGTATAAGAAGAACTGATCGCTTTTTGTGACTGCCATGCGGCTGCCGAGTATTCGGCAGCCGCAGTCTGTAATATGCGAAGGGAGCCGGCCATGAAGATCGCCATTTTAGGGCACAGCGGCAGCGGAAAATCTACTCTTGCCAGAAGACTGGGGGACAAGTACGGCTTGCCGGTGCTGCACTTTGACAGCATCCATTTTCTGCCCGGCTGGGTGGAGACCGACCGCCCTTACAAGCGGGAAAAGGTCACGGAGTTTCTGGACAAATACCCCGATGGCTGGGTGATCGACGGCAATTATCTGAAGATCTGCGCCCAGCGGCGGTTTGAAGAGGCTGACCACATTCTCTATCTGGATTTTCCCCGGCGGGTGTGCCTGCCACGGGTGCTCAGACGCTGGCTGCAGTATCGGGGCAAGACCCGCCCCGATATGGGCGAAGGTTGTGAGGAAAAGGTAGACCGGGAGTTCCTGCTGTGGGTGCTGCGAGATGGCAGAAGCCCGGAAAAACTGGCAGAATTCCGGGCGGTGCAAGCCCAATATCCCGATAAGTTTCATCACTTTACAAGCCCCAAACAACTGGAAAAGGAGCTGAAATTATGATTTATCCGGAATTTTTGAAAGAAAATGATCTGATCGGCGTCACCGCCCCTTCGGCAGGTCTGGACGAAGGTCATCTCACCGGCTATCTCAAGTCACTGGAGCATTTTCATGCCCGTGGCTGGCAGGTCACCGAGACTCCCAATGTGCGCCTGCCCGATCTGCCCAGCTCCTCCGGTCATCAGCGGGCAAAGGAACTGAAAGGCCTGTGTCAGGACAGCCGGGTCAAGATGATCTGGTGCGCTGCCGGCGGCGATTTTCTGGTGGAAATGCTGCCCGAGGTGGACTTTGAAGCCCTCCGTGCCCATCCCAAGTGGATGCAGGGCTACTCCGACCCCACCGGCCTGCTGTTTCCCATCACCACCAAGTTGGACATCGCCACAATCTACGGCCTGAACGCCGGCGGCTTCGACATGGAAACCCTCCACCCGGCTCTGGAAAACAGTCTGGATCTGCTGGCGGGCAAGATGCCCGTGCAGCACAGCTTTGAGCGGTGGCAGCCCTTTGACGCATCCCCTCGACCCGACGGTGGCTACAATCTGACCCGCCCGGTGTGCTGGCAGACCCCCAATGGGGCATTTGATGTGTCCGGCCGCCTGCTGGGCGGCTGTCTGGACGTGATCGACATTCTCCGGGGCACCGATTTTATTGACGTGCCGGGGTTCGTCAAGCGATATGAGCAGGACGGCGTCATCTGGTATTTTGACGTGTTCGCCATGACCGCCGAGCAGGTGTTTTACAGCCTGTGGAGCATGAAAATGCAGGGCTGGTTCCGCACTGCCAAGGCCTTTGTCTTTGGCCGGGTCATGTTCCCCGGCGGCATGATGCTCAATTATGAGCAGGCCGTCCGCCGGGCGCTGGGGGATGTGCCCTTTGCCCTGGAGGCCGACGTGGGGCATGTGAAGCCCTGTTTTACCCTCATCAACGGCGCGCTGGGTCATCTGACGGTGGAAAAAGGCCGCGCCAAGCTGGAAATGGAGCTGAAATAATGGAACATAAGGTTTTGGATGCCGCCGGGTTCGATGCCTGGCAGGCAAAATACGATGCCGATGTGGCGGCCTGCGAAGAAGCAGGGGATTACCCCTTTGCCGGGTACACCGAGCTGCATCAGCAGGTTTTTGACATTGTCCACGCCCGGGAGGGCGTGTCCGTGCTGGATCTGGGCTGCGGCACCGGAAAACTGACTGCACGGATTCTGGAGGCCGGACATCCGGTGACCGCCGTGGATTTTTCCGGGCAAATGCTGCAGGCTGCCGCTCATAACGCACCGGGCGCTACCTTTGTGCAGGGGGAACTGGCACAGGTGCCTGATTTGCTGGCGGGGCAGACCTTTGACTGCATCATTGCGGTCTACGCCCTCCATCACCTGCCCGATGCAGAAAAATATGCTCTGCTGACCGCCCTTCGGGAGCATCTCAACCCTGAGGGTGTCATCGTGCTGGGCGACGTGTCCTTTCCCGACCGGGATGGACTGGAAGCCGTCCGGGAGGCCTATGAGGAGGACTGGGACGACAGCGAGTTTTATCTGGTGCGGGAGGAGCTGGAGCAGGCTCTGCCTCAGTTTGACGTGGACTGCATCCCCATCAGCTTTTGTGCCGACGTTTTGATTCTGTCGCCGGCGGAGTAATGATTGTTTGACGAAAGGAGGGCAGCGCTCATGGAACGGGAACAGGACACTCTGGAGGGTGTGGTAGAGGACATTATTTATAAAAATGATGAAAACGGCTACACCGTGGCTCGGGTGGAACTGGACGATGGCGGAGCCATCACCATCGTGGGCGCTATGCCCTTTTTGGGTGCCGGTGAGCATATTTCGGCCACCGGCGCTTATACGGTGCACCCTCAGCACGGCCCCCAGTTTCAGGTGGAAAACTACCTGCGGGAGATGCCTGCCGACGAGGCCGGCATCTATGCCTATCTGGCCTCCCGGACGGTGAAGGGCATTGGCCCCAAAACCGCCAAGCTGATCGTGGATCGGTTCGGTATGGAGAGCTTTGATGTGCTGGCAGAAATGCCTCATCGGCTGGCCGAGATCCGGGGAATCACCTATGAAAAGGCCAAGGCCATTCAGGAGGAGTTCCTGCGGCTCAATTCCACCCGGATGCTGCTGGAATTCCTGGTGGCACACGGTTTGCCCACCCATTTTGCCGGCGGTTTGATCGCCGCTTACGGCGACCGCGCCACCGAGATGGTGGAACGGGATCCCTATCTTTTGTGCGAGGAGCCTTATTTGCTGGATTTCCTGCGGGCCGACGAGCTGGCAACCGTCAGTCTGGGCATCCCGGAGGACAGCCAGCTGCGGCTGGAGGCGGGTATCCTTTATGTGCTGACCTTCAATCTGCAGGCCGGACATACCTTTGTGCCCCGGGACAAGCTGCTGCCTGCCGCCGCCCGGCTGCTCAGCTGGACCGAAGAGGAGCTGGAGCCCCATCTGGAAAACCTGCGTGAGAAAGAGAAAGTGCGGCAGGATCTCTGGCGGGGGCGGGAGGTCATCTATCTGGATCACGTCTGGCATCAGGAGGTCTACGTTTCCCGGGAGATCAACCGCCTGCGGGAAATGCCCCTGAAGCCGCCGCCCGATCTGGAAAAGAATCTGAAAAAACTGGAAGCCCGACAGGGCATGGAGTATGCCGATAAGCAGCGGGAGGCCATCTGCCTGCCCTTTTCTTCCGGTGTGTCGCTGATCACCGGCGGCCCGGGCACCGGCAAAACCACCGCCCTTTTGACCATGATCGCCCTGCTGAACAATTACGGCCTGCGCACTCTGCTGGCGGCCCCCACCGGGCGGGCGGCCAAGCGCATGAGCCAGCTGTGCGATCAGGAGGCCAAAACCATCCATCGGCTGCTGGAGCCCATGTTTGACAAGGCGGGCAACCTGCGGTTCAAAAAGAACAAAAGCGATCCGCTGCAGGCCGATGTGATCATCGTGGACGAGGCCTCCATGCTGGAACTTTCGCTGGCGGCCTCTCTGCTGGAGGCCATGCCCTTCCACGGACGGCTGGTGCTGGTGGGCGATGCCGATCAGCTGCCGCCGGTGGGCGCAGGCAGCTTTTTTGCCGACCTTCTGGGAGTGGAAGCCATGCCCCGGGTACGGCTCACCGAGATCTTCCGTCAGGCACAGGGCAGCGATATCGTGCTCAACGCCCACAGCTTTAACCGGGGACAAATGCCCCAGATGCGGAAAAACGACGGAGATTTTTACTTTTCGGTGTCCCGCAGCGCCGAGCATACGGTGGATAACGTGGTGTCCCTGATGACCCAGCGTATTCCCAAGCATTTCGGCATCCCCCAGAGCGAAATACAGGTGATCTGCCCCTCACGACAGGGTATGTGCGGCACCGAAAACCTCAACCGCCTGCTGCAGAGCGCCCTCAACCCGCCTGCCGAGGACAAGGGGGAGGCCCGATTTGGCGAAACGGTGTTCCGCACCGGCGACCGGGTCATGCAGATCCGCAACAATTACGACCGGCTGTGGAACCGCATCGAACCTGCCGAGGCCGGAACCGGTGTCTATAACGGCGATACCGGCATCATCGTGCTCATTGACCGCAACGCCCGACTGATGATCGTCCGCTTTGACGACCGGGAGGCCGACTACGACTTTGATGATCTGGGCGAGCTGGAGCATGCCTATGCCATCACCGCTCATAAAAGTCAGGGCAGCGAATATGCTGCCGTCATTATCCCGGTGTTTTCTGCACCCCAGCGGCTGCTGAGCCGCAATCTACTGTATACTGCCGTCACACGGGCAAAGCGCCTGCTGGTGATGGTGGGAAGAGAAGAAATGGTGCAGCAGATGGTGGACACCCCCAACGCCACCCGCCGCTACAGCGCCCTCAAGGCGCGGGTCAAGGAGCTTTGCGATGCATAAGCTGCTGGAGCTGTTGTTTCCGCCCAAATGTATGCTGTGTGGACAGCTGTTGGGCGATGAGAAGGAGATTTGCGGCCAGTGCCGCAAGAAGATCCTGCTGAACACCGCGCCGCCCCGAGCGGAAAAGGGAGCCTTTTTTGACAAGGCTGCCGCCGGATTGTGGTATGAAACCGACGTGCGCCGGGCGGTGCAAGGCCTGAAATATCGGGAAAAGCAGCATTACGCCCGTCCGCTGGCACGGGTGATGGCCTATGCCTATACCCACAAGCTGCAGGAAGATGTGGATGTGATCACCTTTGTACCCACCAACCGCGCCACCCTGCGGGAGCGAGGGTACAATCAGGCTGAACTTTTGGCGCGGGAGCTTTCGGAAATGCTGAACAAACCCTGCCAGCCCATGCTGGAAAAGACCCGGGAGACCAAGCCCATGCACGGCCTGCGGCCCGAGGCCCGTCGGGCAAACGTGCTGGGAGCTTACCGCCTTTGCTGTGAGGCAAGTCAGGTGTCCGGAAAGCGTATTTTGGTGGCCGACGATATCCTTACCACAGGAGCCACCCTTTCGGAGTGCAGCCGTATGCTGAAAATGGCTGGTGCGGACAAGGTTTTCTGCATTTGTGCCGCCGCAGCGCGGAAAACTTCGGAAAATCTTGAGAAATATTAAGGAATAGATGGTTGAATTCGGAAAAATCATTGGCTATAATAAAAGGACAATGATTTTTTGCATACAGACTTTTTTGGGGTGATATAAATGTTATTTTCCGGAAACGATATTGGTATCGACCTGGGTACCGCTTCCATTCTGGTTTTTGTAAAGGGCAAGGGCATCGCCCTCTGTGAGCCCTCTGTTGTGGCCATCGACAAGAATACCGGCAAGACCCTTGCCATCGGCTCTGAGGCACAGAGCATGCTGGGTCGTACCCCCGGCAACATCATCGCTGTCCGTCCTCTGCGGGAGGGCGTGATCTCCGACTATGAAATGACCGAAAAGATGATCAAGCACTTTATCAAAAAGGTGCTTGGCTTCCGCCTGTTCAAACCCAACGTGGTGATCTGCATCCCCAGTGTCATCACCGAGGTGGAAGAGCGCGCCGTCATTGATGCCGGTGAGCAGGCCGGCGCACGCCGTGTCTATCTGATCGAGGAGCCGGTAGCAGCTGCCATTGGCGCCGGCGTGGACATTGCCCAGCCCAACGGCAACATGATCGTGGATATCGGCGGCGGTACTGCTGACATTGCCGTCATTTCTCTGGGCGGTGTGGTAGAGAGCACCTCCATCAAGGTGGCAGGCGACAAGTTTGACGAAGCCATCGTCAAGTATATCCGCCGTAAGCACAATGTGCTGATCGGTGAGCGTACTGCCGAGGAAATGAAGATGACCATCGGCTGTGTCTATCCCTATCCCGAGGAGAAGGTCATGGAGGTTCGCGGCCGCTGCCTGATGACCGGCCTGCCCCGTACCTTTACCGTCACCAGCAGCGAGATGATGGAGGCCTTTGAGGATGTTTCCGGCAAGATCGTGGAGGCCGTCCACGCCGTTCTGGAGCGCACCGCACCCGAACTGGTGGGCGATATTGCCACCAACGGCATCCTGATGACCGGCGGCGGCAGCCTGATCTATGGCTTTGACAAGCTGATCGAAAGCAAGACCGGTATCTCCACCCGTGTGGCGGATGACGCCATCTCCTGTGTGGCATACGGCACCGGCAAGACGCTGGAGAACATTGCCAATATGCAGGATGGCACCATGAATCTGAGCCGCCGCAACCAGATGAACTGATTTTGTAAACCACAGGCGGAGAAAGGCTTTTCTCCGCCTGTTTTTTTGCTTTCCCCTTGAGGGGAAGGGGGACCGCTTGCGGTGGATGAGGTGTACTGCGCGGCCTTTTCAAAAAGGAGGAACGAAGATGAAAAAGCGTTTGTTTGCCCTTGTGCTGGTGTTGACCATGGTGCTGGGTCTGCTGCCCGTCACCGCAGCTGCCAAGGAAGAAAAACTCTACGGTGAAGTACCCATGTATCTGGGATATGCAGACGTGGATTATATGGCAGAGCAGGTGCTCAAGGACATCAAGGTCACCGGCGATACCGATAAAGAGCGGATCCGTCAGGTCTATGACTGGATCATTTACAACTGTGACCGCAGTGGCACCGGTGATACGGCTTATTTTGATCCCGATGAGGTCATGGAAAAGTCCCAGGACGGCAGCAAGTTTTTCAAGAACATGGTGGACGGCATCAAGGATGGCGATCTGACCCTGCGCATCGACGTGGCAGGGGAGATGGGCTCTCCCGACGGTTTTACCATTCCCTATGACTCCAGCTATTACATCGCCAGCTTTGCCTATCAGATGATGATGTACCGGGTAGGCAACTGCGCCCATTACGCCGCGCTGCTCAACCTGCTGCTCAATCATCTGGGTTATGACTGCCGCCTGATTGATGGCAATTTCATTAACAATGATGGTTCCAAGGTGGAGCACAAGTGGAACATGGTACTGGTGGACGGCAAGTATTACTGGCTGGATCCCCGGATGGATCATTCCATCTATGAAAATACCGGCAAGATCAACTACACCTATTTCATGGTGGAGGATACCGCTCAGTGGGAGAAGAAGCACGAGTGGGATCACAGCTATTCCGATGCCATGATGGAAAGCGCTCCTTTGTTGCTGGAAGCTTATGGTCTGCAGCTGGAGATCCCCGGCATGGCGGAGGAGACCATCAAGGCCTGGGGCAGCTGCTCTGCCTGGGCGGAGCCCTATCTGGAAAAATCCCTGGATAAGGAGATTTATCCCGATGTTTTCGTGCTGGCGGATATGACGCAGGCGGTCACCCGTGCCGAGTTTGCCAGTGTGGCGGTGCTGTTTTATCAGGCGCTGACCGGCGAAACTGTCAAGCCGGACGAGGAGCAGGAAAATCCCTTCAGCGATGTGACTGCCGAGGATAAAGATGTGCTGATGGCCTATCAGCTGGGCATCGTCAACGGCATGGGCGACGGCACCTTCGGCGTCAACGGCACCCTGACCCGGGAGCAGGCGGTGACCATGCTGGGCCGTGTGGTGGAACTGGCTCGGGATGGCAAGGTCTCCGATGGCTCCGGTCTGAAAAAGGGCGACACCCAGGTGGCTGCGTTTACCGATGATGCCAAGATCGGCGGCTGGGCCAAACATTATGTGTCCTATTTCGTCAGTCACGGTGTGGTCAACGGCATGACCGACGGCAGCTTTGCTCCTGGGGCAAACATGACCCGCGAGCAGGCCATGAAGGTGGCTGTGGAAGCACTGGACAAGTAAATCAAAGATAGAGAACGCCCCCGACTGACAGTCGGGGGCAATTTTTATTTGTGCATATGGTAATAAAATGACGGAGCGGCAGCGGAATCCTGATCTTTCTCGGTTGGGGCAGGTTCCAAAATGCGTTTCAACAGCAAACGAACATATCCCTCAGCTGTGTGTTCCTCTGAGCCAGTTAAGGCATAAGGCGGGTATTTCCTTTTATGTGCAGCAGCAGAATTGGATTTCTGTTTTTTCACAAGACCACCTCTTAGTTTAAGTGTAGTGTCGTATTTGACACTTGTCAAGTGGAAAATACAACATTACAGTGTATCGTTCCATCGGAAGGAGCGAAGTATAATAAAGAAAAAGGTGGTGAAACCGATGCGGGAAGATCAGAAACAATATTTTCTGCAATTGGGCTTAACAGTTGCATATTATCGAAAAGCGAGGAAACTGACGCAGGAAAAACTTGCTGAAAAAGTTGGAATCAGCCGAAACCATATGAGCCGCATCGAGACTGCCGATTGTGCCGCTTCGCTGGATGTCATTTTTGATATTGCAAAGGCGCTGGAAATCACGCCGGATAAACTCTTTCGTTCCATTGAGTAAGATCGACAACGCCCCCGACTGACAGTCGGGGGTAATTTTTATTTGACACAGAATGATACCTGCGCTATACTAAAATTTACGCGAGAAAGAGAGAAGAAGGTGCTTTTATGACGAAGGTACTTGCCTTTGTGAAACGAAATCCCGTGGTGACGGTGGCGGCTGTGGCGGCTCTCATCACCACGTTTCTGGTGCCCCCCGACGCCCAATATCTGGGCTATTTTGACTGGCGCACCCTGACCTGCCTGTTTTGCGTGCTGGCGGTGGTTTGTGCCCTGAAAAACATCCAGTTTTTCTACCTGCTGGCGCGGAAGATCATTGAAAAGTTCAAGACCCTGCGGATGGCGGTCATTGCGCTGGTGTATATCACCTTCATCGGCTCCATGCTTATTGCCAACGACATGGCGCTTTTGACCTTTTTGCCGCTGGGCTATTTCGTCCTCAAGCGCACCGGCAAGGAGCACGCCATGGCGCTGGTCTTCATCTTCCAGAACATCGCCGCCAATCTGGGCGGCATGCTGACCCCCTTCGGCAATCCCCAGAACCTGTATCTTTACAGCCATTTTGGTATCCCCGACGGGGAATTCGTGATGATCATGCTGCCGCCTTTCCTGTTGGCGATCACGCTGATCACCCTGTGCTGCTTCCTGATCCCCAAGGATCCCCTGCAGATCCGGGGCGAGCGGGTGGCGCTGCCCAAAGGGCGCACCGCCATCTATATGGCGCTGTTTGCCTTGGCCATCATCATCGTCTTCCGGGGCATACCTTATTGGATCGGCCTGATCATCATCCCTCTGGTACTGCTGTTTATGGATCGGCAGGCGCTGAAGGACGTGGACTACGGTCTGCTGTGCACCTTTGTACTGTTTTTCATTTTCTCGGGGAATCTGGCCCGAATCCCTGCCGTGCAGGAGTTCTTTGGCGGTTTGCTGGAGATGAACACCCTGCTGGTCAGCGTGATCTCCTGCCAGTGTATCAGCAATGTGCCCACTGCCATTTTGCTCAGCCAGTTCACCCAGAACTATGCCGATCTGCTGGTGGGTGTCAACATCGGCGGCGTGGGTACGCTGATCGCATCGTTGGCCAGTCTGATCACCTTCCGGGAGTACGCCAAGCACAATCAGGGGCGTATGCTGCGGTATGTGCTGGTATTCACCCTGTTCAATTTCCTGTTCCTCATCGTTTTGTGTGCATTCCAGCTGATCTTTTTCTAAAAAACTGTCCATACTATCATCATGAGGTGGTAGTATGGACTTTTTTGTTGTCAACGGCAAGATCTGGCAGGGAAATGGGCGGTTTTGTCAGGCGCTGCTGGTGCGCAGCGGTCGGATCGCCGCCGCCGGAACAGAAGAGGCACTGGAACAGGAAAGCCGGGGCTGTTTGCTGCTGGATTGCGGCGGACGAACGGTGATCCCCGGTATGTTGGATCCTTATGGAACCCTGCCCGAGCCGCCGCCCCGCAAGGGGCTGACCGATTGGCTGGAAGGACAGCTGCACCAATTTGCCCGGGCGGGCATTACCGCCGTCCAGTGGGCTGACTGGGAGGGAAGTCTGACCAAAAATATCCTGCCTGTCCTGCAGCAGCTGAAGGAGCGGAAGCCCCTGCCCCGGCTGCAGCTGCTCACCCGGGAAAATCGCGGTTGGCAAAAGGGATTTGGCGGGCGGCTGACGCCGGTGGAGGAGCTGCCCGGACTCTGGCGGCGGGGCGGACAGTTTCTGGTACCCATTCCGGAACGGCAGACACTGGAACGGTTTTTGCATCAACTGCAGTTTTGGCCGCTGCCTGCGGGAAATCCCCGGCGGCTGACCCTGATCGGGGCGGACTGCACAGACAGCGGGCATCTGCAAAGGCTGGGAGAACTGGGCGTGGGCATTTTGGGCTTCCCGGCGCAGCTGGAGGAGCGCCTGCTGCAATGTGCCGGACAGCCGGGAGCGCAGATCCACACCTGCTGCGCCTGGCGCACCCTGTCCCACTTGGGCGCAAAGGTGGCCTTTGCCGGAATCCACCGGATAGCCCCCTTTACAGGCCTGCAAAAGGCCGTCTGCCGCACAACGGTCACCACCACCGGGGAGACCCGGCCTTCCCGGGAGGCGCTGACGGTGGAGGAAGGGCTGGAGGCCATGACTGCCGGAGCAGTGTGGATGGATTTTCAGGAGGATTTTTCCGGCAGACTGCTGCAGGGGTATCGAGCCGACCTGCTGGTGCTGAGCGGCGATCCCTTTTCCTGTTCGCCGGAAAGGCTGGGTACCCTTCGCCCGGTGCTGACCATGGCCGACGGACACATTCTCTGGCGCGAAATTTAGCATTGACAGTGGGGCAAACCGGGTGTAAACTAAACTCATCCAGGCAGATTAGGTTTATATGATTTGGGATCCGTGGAACAGGGTGTTGAACGCGGATGGAAATGCATATATCCCGACCCCGCTGCCGCACGGGCCTTTTTTGCTTATGCGGCAACAGTTGTCGTTTGACAAGCTGCCGCAAAAAACAAAGGAGGTCATTTTTTATGTCCGTTTTCACTCGTGCCTATTGGAAAGCCGCTGCCGTGCGGCTGAAGAGCCCCAAAATCCTGGCGGTAAGTGCGCTGCTGGTGGCAGTCACCATCGCCATCACCACCCTCTACATCCCCCTGCCAAACAACCTGCACGTGTTTTTTGACTATACGCCAAAGGCACTGTGCGCCGCCGTCTGCGGCCCGGTGGCAGCCCTGGGCGTGGGCTTCGTCATGGATATTCTGGGCTTTCTGGCCCGACCCATGGGCGCTTTTTTCCCGGGCTACACCGTTACCACCATGGTGGCCATGCTGATCTATGCCCTGGGCTTTTACAATCAGCGGCTGACCATCCCCCGCATCGCCATCACCAAGCTGGCGGTCAACGTGATTTGTAACATCGGCCTGAACAGCCTGTGGAACAGTATGCTGATGGGAAAGGCTTTTACCGTGTTTCTGGTAGGCAGCGCCACCAAAAATCTTCTGCTGTGGCCGGTGGAGGTCATCGTCATGGTGCTGATTTTCCGCCTGGTTACCCCCGTGATGGAGAAATACAAGCTGATCGCACCCCAAAAGAAGAAATAAGATGCAAAAAGCCGCTCTTTTGAGCGGCTTTTTCTGTTAAGCAGGGGTGTTTTCCCGGAGATAATCGGCCCAGAGGGCATAATGCTTGGCAAGCAGATGGATCTCATCCCAGGTGTAATTGGCGGTCATGGCGCCGTTTTCGTCGTCGTACACCGGGTTGACATCCAGATAATAGACCTGCTGTCCGTCGGCAAAGGCTGAAATGGATTCGTTGAGCCGGTTGATCCGGTCATTGTTGTAGGTCTTGTCGCTGTCGGATTTTTTCTTGGTCACGTGGAGGTTGGCCTGAATGTAAACGTAAGCCTCGGGCTGCAGTTCCCGCAGACGTGCCACCACCGTGCCATAGGTCTCGGCGGTACGATCCAGATTGTAGCCCAACTCGTTGATGCCCAGCATCAGGTAGATGCGGTCGTACTGTGCCTCGCCGAGCAGGGTCTCCAGCGTGCATTTTTCGGTGCGGTCGCCCACCTTGACCTTTTCATCAAAAATCGAATAGACGCTCATGCCGGTGGTGGCGAAAAAGTCGGCCTCAGTGATGCCGGCATATTTGCCGATGCCCACCGTGCGGCTGTCACCGATGAACAGCGCACCCTCAAAGGGGTTTTCCGGCTTAGGCGGTACAGGGGGCTCCTGCGCTTCCTCTTCTTCGGGCGGCTGATCCCGAATGGGGCCGGGAGAAGGCAGGGGCTGCTGGGGTGCAGGGTCAACCACGGTGTTGTCGGGCACCATCACCGTGGTGTCGGGAGGCAGATCCAGAGCGGGATCCACCACGATCACCTCCTGCGCAGGCGGGGGATCGACTGCTTCAGGAGGAGAAACCTCTACGGGAGGAGGCGGGGTTTCAAAGTCCGGCAGCAGACCCATTTCCTGCCAGAGAAAGGGTGCTGCCATCATCGCCGTCAGCACCAGCAGACAAAGGAAAGGATAGTGCAGTAATTTTTTCATAGAAGCATCCTTTCCCATCAGAACCGGAAGTAGAGGAAGGGGTCATTCATGCCCATATACAGGCAATAGACCGCCGCCCAAAAGACCGCCAGCAGGAAAACGATCGCCACCGGCGTGGTTTTTACCTTTGCCCACAGCTTTTTGGGCAGGGGCGTGCAGAACAGCAGGCATAGTGCCAGCCAATGCCCGTAAATCTGGCCGAATTCCAGCCAGTCTCCGGCAAAAATACCCCCAATTTGCCCGTCCAGCGGGAACAGCCGGGAGAAAAAGATCCCCAGCTGGGAAAAATCGGTGATGGCAAACAGCATCCAGGACAGGGGAATGGCCAGCAGCATATACAGATGCCCCAGCCAGCGATGGCGCTCGAAAAAGGCCCGCAGGCCGGCTCGCTCCACCGTCAGCAGCACAAACAGCAGCAGTCCCCACAAAAGAAAATTCCAGCTTGCGCCGTGCCAGAAGCCGGTGAGCAGCCAGACGATCAGCAGATTGCGGACGGTCTTTGCCTTGCCAACCCGGTTGCCGCCCAGGGGGATGTAGACATATTCCCGAAACCAGGAGCCCAGGGTCATGTGCCACCGGCGCCAGAACTCGGTCATGGACACCGACTGGTAAGGGTCACGGAAGTTTTCCGGCAGGTCAAAGCCCATGATCCGGCCCAGACCCACCGCCATCAGCGAATAGCCGTAAAAGTCAAAATACAGCTGGAAGCTGAAGGCTGCCGCCGCCATCCAGGCCGCGGGGGTGGAAAGACTGTCAAAGCCGGCCGCCTGGGCGTCACTCCACAGGGCGCCGATACGGTTGGCCAGCAGCACCTTGGAGCCAAGACCCAGCACGAAGATCCGCAGACCCTCGTCGATGTCCGCCAGCGACGTGGAACGGCTTTTCAGCTGCGCAGCAACCTGATTGTACTGGACAATGGGACCGGCGATCAGCTGGGGGAACATACAGAGATAAGCGCCCAGATCCACAAAAGACCGAGCGGGTTCCACCTTTTCCCAATAGACGTCGATGAGATAGGATGCGATCTGGAAGGTGTAGAAGCTGATGCCGATGGGCAAAATCAGCGACCAGCTGCGGCTGACGGTGTCGCCGGTGGAAAAGTTCCAAACCGCTGCGCCGTTATCAAAGAAAAAGCCGGCGTACTTGAACAGCAGAAGCCAGAAAAAGTCATAGATCAGACCCAAAATGAGCCACAGCTTCCGCCGGGGGCGTCCCGGAGCAAGGCGCAGACCAACCAGCCAGTTGACCCCGATGGTCACCAGCAGCAGGGCAATATACAGGGGCGTTTCCAGCGCGCCGTAAGCATAAAAGGCCACACTGCCCCCAAACAGCAGGACATTTTTCCAGCGGGTGGGCGCAAGGCCGTAACACAGGAAAAACGCCGGTAAAAATACAAATAAAAAGGGTAAACTGCTGAAAACCACAGCTATCCTCCTTGCATCATCGAATAAATTCCATCGAAACGCAGAGTTGTCCCTCCACCGTCAGGCTTACTTGGAAGCCCCGGTCGGTGTGTGCCAGCAGAGGGGTCACCATCTGTCCGGGCAGCAGGGGACGGGAATAGTCCACCGCGAGAGCGGAAAAAGAAAAATCCTCCGGCAGATACCGCAGCGCCAGCCCTACCGAGTGCACGTTGTTCACGTGGTGGTTGGTGTCCAGAAGATCGTCGGTGACCGGGAAGGACTCTCCGGGCGTATGCTGGGCAGGCAGCTGCAGACGGCGGGGCAGGGTGCTCATATCGGGGCCTTTGCCCGGCTCCAGATAGGGCTTCACCACCTGGGATGCATTGGTGGGCGCGCCGGTGTCGGTATTCACCAGCGTCCACAGAGAATCGCCTACGGCAAGCTCCCGGCCTTCGGCATCCAACAGGGCATAACAGCGGCGGTTGAGAGCCATCCGGCATTCATATGCCTGGGTGGTCACCTGAATGTGCGCTGCCGAGCGGGGCAGATCGCCCAGCCGGACGCGCCAACGGGACAGCAGCCATGCCGTATGGGAGGCGGTACGCTGATCGATGCCGTCACCGGCATCCTCGGCGTGCAGGGTTGCCACATCCTGGAACAGATCCAAAAGGGCAGTGAGAGAAAGCCGGCCGGATGGTGCCAGCTGGCTGTATAAAACGCGGGTGTTCCAGGTATACATAATGCGCCTCGCTTCGACAGGATTACATTTTATTGTACCTTATTCGGCGGCAGTACGCAAGGCGTTTTTGGTGGATTTTTTTCGGAATTCCTGCCGGAATGTTGAGGCAGTGCCCAGGAGCGGTTTTCCTCCTGAAATTCCGTCATGGTGTTCCAGAATCGCTTGGGCATATGGTTCCTGCGGCACTGGGGATTGTAGCGGCCTTCGATGGCGATGGTATCGTAAAACCGTGTCCAAAGCTGCCGGTAGAATTGCTCCCGCCGGTCGGGCGGCGGCAACTGTGCCTGTTCCATGGGCACGATGGTGCATTGTCCGCCGCTATGTGCCAGTGCCATATGGTGGGTGCGGTCCAGAATGAGGAAGCTTTCTCCCGGCATCCGAGCGCAGAAGTGCTTGCCCAAAATGGGCAAAACCTGGCATCTGGGTTCGATCTCGGCCACCAGCGTGCCGCCGTACTGAGAAAACCGGGTGAAACCCTTCAGCAGATGGGCTTCGTTGGACACCGCCCGTGCGGCGATGACCACATCGTACACCCGCTCATCGGTGAGCATTTTCAGAATTTGAGGGCCTACCTGATAGCCAAGGCGCAAAAATGCCAGCAGGGCAATCTCCTTGTCCTGCAGATCAGACAGAAAGCACAGCTTGATGATGCGCAGGGCATCCCGCCCCAATTTTGCCGGGATGCTGTTCAGCACCCGCTGGGCCTTGTCCTGTTCGGTGTCCACGAAAACAGTCTCCAGCAGGGTAGGCTGCGCCTGCTGTTCCGGCGTGATGGACATGGGGTCTTCCCGCTCATAAACCGCCCGGAAGACACAGCACAGCAGCCCCTCAAAGCTGCCGTCATAATAGTAAATTATATTTGTCCGGTGATACATTTTTGCACATCCTCCATGGTAGGGTCAAAAAGGGACAGCTGCTCCCCCTGCTGCAGGGAATCCAGCGCCGAGTCGGACAGCAGCGCCCGCAAAATGGCCTGATGGGTCATGACGATGCCGGGAGCTGCCTTCCCCCGGCAGAGCACAAAATACTTTGCCCGTTTGAGCACCACACCCAGCTTTTTCAGCCCGTCAAAGTCCAGGCTGCCGGTCTTTCGGGCGGTGAGGATGCGCCGGGCACTTTTCACACCGATGCCCGGTACCCGTAAAAGCAACTCGTAATCTGCCCGGTTGACCTCCACGGGAAACTGCTCCAGATGGCGCAGCGCCCAGCCGCATTTGGGATCCACATAGGGGTCAAAATTGGGGTTTTGGGCATCCAGAAGTTCGGTTGCCTCAAAGTGATAGAACCGCATGAGCCAGTCGGCCTGATAGAGCCGATGCTCCCGCAACAGGGGCGGCTTGGTGGTGAGAGCAGGCAGGTTGCGGTGTTCCACCACCGGCAGATAGGCCGAGAAAAACATCCGCTTGAGGGCGTATTTTTGGTACAGCGCCGAGGAAAGGGTAAGAATCTGCAGATCACTTTCGGGGGTGGCCCCTACGATCAACTGTGTGCTCTGTCCCGCCGGGGCAAACCGGGGGGCGTGGCGGTATTTGACGATATCCTGCCTGCCTTGGGCGATGCCGTCCCGGAGAAAGCCCATGGGTGTCAGAATATCCTCCCGCTTTTTGTCGGGCGCCAGCAGCTGCAGGCTGGTTTCCGAGGGCAGCTCAATGTTGACGCTCATGCGGTCGGCCAGCAGTCCCAATTGGGTGAGCAGGGGCGCACTGGCACCCGGAATGGCCTTGGCGTGGATGTAGCCGTAAAAATGGTACTCCTGCCGCAGGATGCGCAGGGTCTCCAGCATGAGCTCGCAGGTGTAGTCGGGGCTTTTGACCACCGCGCTGGACAAAAACAGTCCTTCGATGTAGTTTCGACGGTAAAACTGCATGGTCAGATCGGCCAGCTCCCGGGGGGCGAAGGTGGCGCGCCGGGTATCGTTGGTGCGGCGGTTGACACAGTAGGTGCAGTCGTAGCTGCAGGCGTTGCTCTGGAGCACTTTCAGCAGGGTGATGCACCGTCCGTCGGCCGAAAAGCTGTGGCAACAGCCGCAGGCCATGGTTGCACCCAATCCTCCGGGGCGGGCAGCACGATCCATGCCGCTGGAGGTGCAGGCGGCATCGTATTTGGCGGCATCGGCCAAAATGGTCAGTTTTTCCAGCATATCCACAGCAAAAACCTCCAAAAACAAACATTCGTTCGATAATAAAATAGCACAAATGTTCGGTTTTGTAAACAGGAAATCCTTGCACAAGAGAAAAAACTATGCTACCATGGGGTTGAAAAGGAGGTCATGCCCATGCTGACCGTGTATCCCGATTATTATCCCGCCTTTCGGTGCATCGCCGGAGCCTGCAGGCACAGCTGCTGCATCGGCTGGGAAATTGATATTGACGAGGAAAGCCTTGCCCGTTATAAAGCCATGCACGACCCGTTGGGGGAGCGGCTGCGCAGGAACATCTCGGCAGATGACCCGCCCCATTTTGTGCTGGGGGAGAGAGAACGCTGTCCTTTCCTCAACGAGCGCAACCTTTGCGACCTGATTTTGGAGGGCGGCGAAGGACTTTTGTGCCAGATCTGCGACGATCATCCCCGGTTCCGCAATTTTTTGCCCGGATATACCGAGATCGGCCTTGGGCTGTGCTGTGAGGGGGCGGCGCAGCTGATTTTGTCCCAACAGGAGCCGGTGCAGCTGCTGTCTGAGGGAAACTGGGAGGAAAAAGATCCCGATGCCGAAGCGCTGCTGGCTTTGCGGAAGCAGGCCTTTGCCATCGTACAGGATCGCAGTCTGTCCATCGACAAACGCATGGACAAGCTGCTGCTGCTCTGTCAGGCCTGTGAGCCGGGGCATCCGGCCGACTGGGTGGACGTGTTTCTGGAGCTGGAGCGGCTGGACGAGGGCTGGACTGCCATGCTGCAAAAGCTGGAACAGGATGGCAAAACCATTCCCGTCCCGGATGTACCCGATGTCCAGTGGGAGCAGCTGCTGGTGTATTTCCTCTATCGGCATTTTCTCACCGCTTGGGAGGATGGCGACGTGGGCAGCAAAGCCGGCTTTGCCGTGCTGTCGGTGCGGCTTTTGCGGTGTCTGAAGGGGCTGTTCCCCCAGGTGGAACTGGCCGAACTGGCACGGATGTATTCGGCAGAGATTGAGTATTCCAACGAAAATATGGACATTCTGTTTGACGAATTGCTGTAAAACCGTTGACAAATCTATACCAGTGTGGTATATTATCAATAGTTAGTTGCGACTAACTCGATTCCTTCGGTAAATATGTGTTCTGATGTGTGCAAAAAGGCGGCTCGTTTGAGCCGCCTTTTTGTGAGACTGTCAAAGAACCGCTACGCTGGGTTCTTTTCGACAGTTTGGTTCCGGTCTGCGGACCGGTTTCGCCGGATTTTCTGCGAAAAATCCGGCGGGTTACGGTGTTTTTGACCATAATCACACAGATTACGGCCAAAAACGATTTGGTAGTGCGGGCAGCCTTCTGCCCGCCGTTGGGATCGCTGGAAAAGGCGGCTCGTTTGAGCCGCCTTTTTGTTTATGCTTGTTCTTCTTTGATCACATATTTTCGGGTTTTCCAGCTGCCGGAGAAGTAGTACACCAGACCGATGAAGAAGGGGGTGTAACCTGCCAATGCATCGCCCAGCCAGAAACCGATATAATCCATGCCCAGCACCACGCCCAGCAGGATGCTCAGGCCGATGCGCATGACGATACCGTCCAGAATGGCAGTGGCGAAGTTGACCCGATGGTTGCCGCTGCCGTTGATCAGGGCGTTCATGGGACTGCGGCAGGCGCTGCCCATGAACAATACCACCGACACCGGCAAAAACTCCATGGCGATGGACATAACGGCGGCTTCGTCGGTAAAGATGCCAAAGACGGCCTGGGGGAACAGATAGATAATCAGCGACATCAGCGAGGCTGAGCACAGGGTAAAGGCAAAGCAGGTCATCATGATGCGAGGGACACGTTCGTACTTTTGCGCGCCCACGTTTTGTCCCACCATGGAAGAGCCTGCAGCGTTCACCGAGTTGGAGATCAGGTTGCAGATGGAGCTCAGCTTGTTGACAATGCCGGCCATGGCGGAAACAGCCACGCCATAGGAGTTGATCCAGCTGTTGACGAACAGTTTGGAGAAGTGGATGGCAGCACTCTTGATGGCCATGGGGATGCCCAGCTTCACCAGCGGAGACAGATATTCCATCTTGGGGTGGAGGAAGTCGTCCAGCGATACCTCAAAACCCATCTCGTGTCGGCTGCGCCACAAAAAGACCACGCAGCAAACAAAGGAGAAGCCTTGACTGAAGACGGTGGCAATGGCTGCGCCCATAGCACCCATCTTCAGTCCCCAGACCAGCACAATGTCCAGTACTACGTTCATGACAGCTGCCAGACCGATGAAAATAAAGGGATGCCTGGAATCGCCCATGCCGCGCAGCACGGCGGAGACCATATTGTAGCCGTAGATAAACACCAGACCCAGAATACAAACGGTGGAATAGTTGAGGGCTTCCTGCCATGCGGCCTCGGGAGTGTTCATCAGCCCCAGAATTCCTTCCCGGAAGAGCAGGCAGGTGCCGCCCTGCACTACGGCAAAGCCCAGCAGAAAGGTAAACATGGTGCCGGTAAAGGCACCCACCTTTCGCTTCTGGCCTGCGCCGATGAACTGGGAGATAATGACCTGTCCGGCGTTGGAAAAACCCATGGCCACAAAGGTCAGAAAGCTGGAAACGTCGCCGCCGATGGACACGGCAGACAGACCCACCGAGCCCATGACCTGTCCCACGATGACCATGTCGGCCATGTTGTAAACCACCTGCAGCAGGTTGGCCAGCAGCAGCGGAGTGGCAAAGCGCAAAAGCTGTTTGGGTACATTGCCCTGGGTGAAGTCGGTAATAAATCGTTGTTTCGCCATAATGTACTCCTTTTGAAAGAAAACGGTTCCCTTTTTCGTAAAACACGTTATAATGTTGAATGGAAAGAAGGAATATTCTGTGAAAACCAAAGAAATTTTAAAACGCTACGGGCTGTTTGTCATCAGCCTGTGGTTTTCGGCCCTGGGTGTGGCCTTTGCAAAATGCGGGAATCTGGGCGTTTCGCCTCTGTCTTCGGTGCCCAATGTGCTGTCTCTGCGCTTTACGGCGCTCACCATGGGCGAATGGCTCATTCTGTGGAGCGTTCTTCTGATCCTGGGACAAATCGCCCTGCTGCGGAAGGCGTTTCCGCCGGTGCATCTGCTGCAGGTGCCGCTGGCCTTTGTTTTTGGCTGGTTTACCGATGCCGGGATGCTTATCGCCCGTCTGGTGCCGGTGAACAGCTATCCCATGCAGCTGGTGATGGTGGTTATCGGTTTTGTGCTGCTGGGCTTTGGCGTGGCGCTGGCCGTCATTGCCAACGTCATCATGAACGCCGGCGACGGCTTCGTTCGGGTGCTGGCCAACCGGCTGCAAAAAAACTATGGCAACGTGAAGATCGTCTTTGACGTGGTCAACGTACTGCTGTCTGCCGCCCTCTCCATGGCGCTGTTTGACGGCACCGTACTGGGTGTGCGGGAAGGTACGCTGGTGGCTGCGCTGTGCACCGGTCTGGTGGTCAAATTCTTTACCAAACGGCTGCGCAAGCCGCTGGATCAGATGCTTTCGGCCTGAGTCAGACCGTCGTGGATGCAGCGGATGGCCAGTTGATAGCTGTCGCTGACAGGCAGGGGACTGTGGGAAAAGCCGCCAATGTGCTCGTGAAAACAAAAACCGTGCATGACCGAGCGTAAAATCCGCTGCCAGTGGATTTTGGCATGGTCAGACAGGGCATAGCCGTCCAGCACCTGCAGGATGGGTTCCATGGTCACCTTGCCGGCCTGGGGCAGCACCGGGCTGAGATGGCGCTGCAGACCCATGATGGTGCGGTCCAGATGGGGATGCTCCATGGCAAAGGTGTGATAGGCTTCGGCCAGCGCCAGCAGGGCATCCAGACGGGTCTTGCCCCGGATGGCTTCCAGTTGAGCCTGAGCGCGCATTTGTGCGGCGCGCAGACCCACCTGTCCCATCAGGTCGTCCATGCCGGAAATATGATTATAAAGAGACGCCGCCTTGACCTCCAGCGCATCGGCAAGCGCCCGCATGGAGCAGGCGGGTGGGCCGCCCTGTTCCACCAGCTGGAGGGCAGTGTCGATGATCAAGTCTCGATTCAGACCCTTTTTGGGCATAAAATCTCCCCTTATAAATAAAACTAACGCCGTTAGCATTGTATGCCAACGGCGATTTTTTGTCAAGGATAAAAATGACTGAAAAAACAGCACGGCGATTTGCCGTGCTGCTTGCATTTTTACTTTCTTCTTCTTCCGCCGCCGCTGCGGTCGTTGCGGGACTTCACGTCGGACAGACGGCTCTCGCTGCTCTGCATGAAAGCCTTCAGCTTGCTCTCGAAGGAGTCGTCGCCCTTGGGAAGGGTGCTTTGATCGGGGGCAAAGACGGGAGGCTGGCTCTTGGTGCGGGGTGCAGCAGGAGCTGCGGGACGAGGGGCAGATGTACGCTGCTGGGGAGCGGGACGATTGCCGGCAGGACGGGCAGGGCGTGCAGCCTGCTCGGGCTGAGGCAGGGCTTTTTTGATGGACAGATTGATGCGGCCCTGCTGGTCGATGGCGATCAGCTTGACGGTGACGGTCTGTCCTTCCTTCAGATAGTTGTTGATGTCATCCACAAAGGTATTTGCGACCTCAGAGATGTGCACCATACCGCTCTTGCCCATGGGCAGGAGCACAAATGCGCCAAATTTGGTAATGCCGGTGACTTTTCCTTCGTAAATGCTGCCGATCTCAAGCTCCATAGTTCGGGCGTGGCCTCCTGTTTATTTACTGGAAATATCCACATAGACCTGTTCACCGGGATAGATGTAGCCAAGGCTTTCCCGGGCGATCTGTGCGATATACTCCTCTTGATTCTCTCCGCTGATAGCGTCGGTCAGTTCTGCGTTGATAAGCTTCTGCTCGTTGAGCTGTGCCGAGAGCATCTGCTGCTCGGCGTTGGCGGCGTTGATGCGCAGCTGCAAATTGACCAAAGTGCAGGCAGCATAAATCGCAAAGGCTGCGATAAGCACCTTTGTGACCAGACCCACACGTTTCTTCCTGCGCTGCAACCGACAAAGCCCCCTTAAAAAATGACCCACTACCAGAAATGATGATACTTTATAACATTATAGATTTTTCCCAAGGCATTGTCAATAAAAATTAGAAAAAAACGGAAAAAAATTCGCAAAAACAGCCCAACGGGATTGCGGCGTGCTGCGGTGCTGCCCTTCTCTTATCACAGGTTATTTGTGTGCCGTATAAACTGCCGCGGTGGGACGATGATCGGCATCCAGCAGAAACAGTTTTGCGCAGGCAGCCTGTGAACTCCAGGGGATATTCTGAGAAAAATCGGTGGAATCCAGCAAAACTTCTTCGCAGGAAAGCATCTTCCCATCCTGGGTGTAGGTGGCAAGCAGTCCACGGGAGGCGGCGGTCAGGTCGGCCTCGTCCAGCGTACCCGAAACGACAGCCTGATTGCTGCCGTCCTGTGTAATCTCCAGATCGGCGGCAAAGGTCGTCCAGGTCAGGTGGCTCTGGGACAGTTTATCAATCGACAGGTCAAAATAATCTCCTGTGGGGGTGCCGGGAATCAGATAATAGCTGCCGCTGTCCAGATATACGGCATCGTTGTTGCTGCCCCAGGTGGTGTCCAGCACGATCCAGCGGCCATCCACAAAGGCCTCGTTCCAGGCGTGATTTTCATACGGAGAGATTTCTTGCCGGAAGGCGTCCAGATCATTGGTAGTCACCCATTCTTCATAGCAGTCCCATACCGCTCCGATGGTGCTGTCCGTACCAACACCTGCGGCAAAACCGGTCACAACCCGGCAGGGAATGCCTGCGGCGCGGCACATCTCTGCTGTCAGATTGGCATATCCCTCGCAGACAGAGCGCCCAAGGTAGAGGGTGTCTGCCGCTGTGACATACCGGGGCACTTTTCCTTCCAGCATGCCGTAGTCATAGAAAATGTTGGTGACGATCCAGGCGTAGATGGCCATCAGCCGCTCCAGATCGGTGGTGTACTTGGACACGATGGCTTCGGTCTGCGCTTTTACGATGGGATGTACAGAGTCAGCAGAACCATACAGCGCCTGGGCGGTGGAGGCACGGCTGCTGTATTGGGAAATGATTTGCCCGTTCAGCTTGCTGAAATCCACCTCCCGGTCATCGTAGATGCCCAGATGCTCGTGGAGGTATTTCTGGATCTGCTTCATGCTGTCTTTTGCAGAAAAGCAATCATATTCTGAGGAATTGCTGACGATGCAAATAATGGGCAATGTCACAGAACCGTAGCCCAACTTTTGCCATACCCAGGAAGGAATTTGATACTGATCCACGTCGATTCCGTACACGTCCAGATCATAATCCTCCATCCAGCCTTCCACCGCCAGACGGCGTGTTCCGCTGTTGGGGCAGGTGGTACGGTAAAACATGGCCACAAAAGACTGGTTTGCCTGAAAGGCCGCCGTCACGGCGCTGGGATTGCTTTCGATCCAATGGGTATTGTCGATAAAAGCCGCATTTGCCCGTACGGAGGTCATGGGTGTGAGACAAAGGAGAACTGCCAAGAGAAAAGCCAGCGTTTTCTTCATGCTTCTTCCATCCTTTCCGTGTTTTGAAGATATGGGAACATCTGTCAATCGGCGACGGGCATGGAGAAGCCCCGGAAGTTCTGCAGCAGGGTCTTTCCGTTGCTGCGAAAGGCTTTTACCGAGGAGACAATTACCGAATTGGCTTCGTAAAAATCCATGCTGCTGTCGTAAACACCGTGGGTGGCGTGGATCAGATAATGCTCCCCTGCAAAGGCACCGATATACATGGTCTGATGCCCCGGCAGCTCCAGCATAGCGCCGGGCAGCAGGGTTGCGAGGGCGTCGGCCTTTTGCTGGTCTGTGGCATTCTTTACATCCATGCAGCCGGGGATCTGCCGCTGATTGCCGCTGTTGCGGGGAAGATCCAGACCTACCGTGCGGTACACGTCCTGACAGATGGAGGAGCAATCCCAGCCGTCGGCGGTGCCGCCCCAGCCGTACCGATGCCCCAGCAGCTTGAACACCTGCCGCAGGATGGTTTCGGTGGTGAAGGGCAGATCGCCCACGCAGACGTCTTCCTGTCTGGGAATACGGGCAGAGACCAACTCCAACTGACCCGCTTCATCACGCAGAGGAAGCTGAACGATGTAACAGTTGTCGGCCACTGCATTGTCAGCCACTTTATAGGAAAGCAGTGGCAGACGGGTACCCATTTTCAGTACGGTACCGTTGATCTCCGGATGATGGAAGCTGCCGTCCAGCGGAAGACGGGCAGCGGTGACCGTCAGATGATTGTCTTTCAGTGCGGCGCAGAGGTCAGTCCATGTGGCACGATCGCACAGACCCACATCGGTAATGGGCAGCCAGCCCAGATAATCGTAGGCGCGTACCAGGAACCACTGTCCGTCGGAAGAGGTGTGCAGCACTAACAGAGGATCCCAGATTTTGAAGGCGGTTTCGGCAGCTTTGTCATATTCCCAGGCGTCGGGAGAATCGTAAAGGGGAACGGCAGAGGGAAAGGTGCGCAGGATGGTATTGTTGACCACGAAGCCGTATTGCACCGGGTTCACATCCTGTACGGCACTGGAGTTGCGGTTTTCACCCATTTCCGTCCGCTGCTGGAGGGTGATGGGGCCGTCGGGCGTATAGTAACCGCTGTCCGGGTTGGGCCCGTAATTGTTCAGCAGACTGAACAGCTTGGCTTTGTTCAGGGTTTCGGGCCAGCCGGCCAGATCCTCAACGTTGGTATCATAGCTCAGCGACATGGCACGGTTGTATTCGTCGATTTCCTCGGGGGTCATGCGGACAGCCTGAGGATCTTCCGCAAGGGCGATCCAGAAGTCGGCGCTCTGCATTTCGCCCCAGGTCAGATTATAGCTGTCCTGCTCGCCCGAAACGGTGGGCAGCACCGGTGCAGCCGGTTCCGCCGGCGGGGTAGGTTCCTGGGGCACGGGAGGCACAGAGGGCTGGGGGGCGGGGGCTGTCTGCTCCTGCTGACCAATTACCACGGTTGTGGGGCCGTCTGCTGAGCCGATGATGCCCACATCCTGCCCGCAGGCGCAGCAGGAGAGGGTCAGAATGGTACAAAGGACAAAAATCAGCACTTGTTTCATAGGAAAACCTCCCAAAAGCCGTTTTTTTCAGCATACCCCCGGGAAGGGCAGCCTGTCAACGAAATCCTGTAAAAAATTTTTGAAAAAATTGAAAAAAACACTTGCTATTTTCAAAAGTATCCGTTATAATGGAAAAGCCGTCGGAAGTGCGGCTGCCAATGAGGGCCTTTAGCTCAGTTGGTTAGAGCATCCGGCTCATAACCGGATAGTCCCGGGTTCGAGTCCCTGAAGGCCCACCACCTTTTCGGATGACCCAAAACTGCATATCGTTTTTACGGTAGGCCATACTCGGAGAAGTCGCGTAGTTGGTCGAGCGCGCACGACTGGAAATCGTGTAGGCCCCATAAGGGTCTCGAGAGTTCGAATCTCTCCTTCTCCGCCACTAAACCCTGCAACCACAACGGTTGCGGGGTTTTTTGTTGTTTTCCTGTAAAGGGAAAATAAGGGAAAAAACGGCCTGGTTCTACCAAGGGTTCTACTAAATTATCCCGCCACCTGCAAAATGTTATTCATTGCAGCAATAGCAGGTGCCTGCATCTCTGTGATCACATGAGAGTAGGTGTCCAATGTGACGCTGATATTAGAGTGCCCCAGCATAGAAGAAACGATTTTTGCAGGGACGGCACTTCGCAACATGAGGGTCGCATTGGTATGCCTCAGATCGTGAAAACGAATTATCGGAAGGCCACTGTCGATCAATATGGTTTGGAACTGATGCTGAAGAGCGTTGGTCGAAAATGGTCTGCCGTCGAAACGGCAACAAACAAGATCTAAGGTGTTGAAGTTAGGTCCCAGCTCCTGTTTCATGAGCTGCTGGCGGTTTTTCTCAAATTGCAAGGCTTCCAATGTGGCCTGTGGAATCATAAGCGTTCTGCGGCTCTTTTTTGTTTTTGGGGTTTCCAGATAAATCTCCCCCTTATCAAAACGTGCAGAGTTACGAATGGTCAGCGTTCCTGTTTGGAAGTCAACATCTTTCCACTGCAAGCCTAATGCTTCGCCTCTTCGCATCCCTAGTGTTGTTGCAAGGATCACGGGGAGTAACACTTCCTTTTGTGCACAGGCTTTCAACAACTGTGTTACTTCGCTTGGTGTAAGAGGTTGAAACTCTTTATGCTTTATTACGGGTGGCACCGCGTAGTCAGCAGGATTTTTTGAAATAAACTGCATTTTCACCGCAAAATCCAGCGCCTTGTGAAGATTGTTGTGTACGTACCGTATCGACGTATCTGAAAGTTTTTTGCTACGTAAAACGTTGTATAGGTTTTGCAGATCTTTGGGCTCCAACTTTTCTAACGGAATGGCTCCGATGGTTGGAAGTGTGTGTTTTTCGATATTGGTTGTATAGCCTTTGATTGTGTTGGGCTTCAACCTAGGGACACAATAGTTTTCCAGCCAATAGTAAAGAAGTGTTTCAACTGTGTACGCACTGGTTGACTGCTCAGCGGCAGTTTCCAACTTGGTCAGCCGGGATCTTAAGGCACGTTCTGCTTCTCTTTTTGTTTCCCAACTCCCTTCCCATTTCTTTTTCCATTTTCCGTTGGCATCTTTTCCTACATAGAAGTAAATGTACCATCGATTTTTCTTTTTTGCAACTGAGCCTCGCATAATTACCCTCCTGTAACGCTCTCGTCTAGCCACTTATAGAACCGAACGGCAGGGATCACTTTGCGGCGGCCAAGGCTAATGTGCGGCACCTTATCCTCACGGATAAGCTTGTACATTGCAGTGGGGCTGATCCGCATGATCTCGGCGGCTTCTCGTGCAGTCAAAACAGTCTTCTCCATAGTGAACCTCCATATAATAAAAATACTATTTCAATATGATGTGGACGGCTTTGAACAGTGGCTGATGATTGAGTTGTGGTAAAGAGCAAGGCCTTGTCTTTATTTCAAGACTATTATATCAGGCGGCACTGCAGCTTCCAATGCAGTTTCAAAGAATATTTTGAAAGGACAACGCCGAAACTTTTAAGTATGAAGAAAGGGTGTCTCCCTAATTGGGAAGCACCCTTTCTTTGCATCTTGATTATAACATCGCCATAGTAGGCAATGCAATGACAAATATATGACAACATATCGTCAAAGTACCGACATATATCCATTTTATAACAATAGAAACAGTATTAATACCATTTCATGGTTCTACATTGCATTGATAAAAGAGTAGCGTTATTATAACTTTAGAGAAGAACAGCAAAGATGAAAGATAAGGATGGCCCCCTAACTAGATACCAGGATAGATCATCAACTAAACCAGAATAAGATCAACAACAGACTGAGAGATGTTATGCAACGTCTTTTAAGCCATAAATAATGTCTGTATGGTTTTACGTTTTACATAATATGGATGAGAATTTAGGACTATATAATTACTTATAATGGAGGTTATACACATGGAGAATACAGAGATTGATACTTTTATCGGCATATGTGATACAACTGGATTACTCCTCTCTAAAGACGAGCTTTTGGATATAGAGCAAGATATTGAATGGGGTAAATTTATCTATGAGCAACATACCAGGAATGGAACCGCCTCTATCACTCCAGAAATTGCAGCAAGTTTTTCATTAAGGGATATAGAGTGTTTGGTCATCTTTGCTATGCTACAAATAATAGAGAGCAAAACTACTTCTGTTCTATCCATAACACTTGCTGTCTGCATAAAGGAGTTAGAACGCCGAGAGACAGGATTAGATATACTAAGAATGCGATTGTGTGACTGCATTTTGATGATTTACTATACTATGTAGATGTCTGAAATTGATGCATAATGCGAGCCATTTGCTACGGCAATTGTTCGAACTTCAAAATCACTTGAACTATTGACAAAACACAGTACAAGTGGTATGATTGAAAAAACAAATTAGGAGGGGTACCGTGCTTCGAAAGGAAAACGAACAAAAGATAGATAAATTTGAACTGAATGGAGAGTGGCATGCACTTGTAAAACCAAGTACGTTTGATGACCTTATTGGGGCTTTACGCATCAAAGATTTACTGTTACAATTCATCGCTCAACATGAAATCGATAATAGATATATATATTGTTCTATGCTAAGGGAACAGGAAACATATATCGAAGAGTATATGGCGCGATTAGGTGATTTGGATAAAACACGATTACAGAGTAACATCTCTTTTCTTCTTAAACAGCATGACCTGCGCATTGGTGAACTAGAACAACTTCTTGGTATCAGTAGCGGTTATATCTCTCGTACTGCGAAACCGGGAACAGAAAAAAAAATAAGTGTTGATCTAGTGTGGAAAATCGCCCGACTATTTGGTGTTGAAATAAGTCTCTTACTTAATGCAGACCTTCAAAATCAGAACAGCAACACAGAGCTTATTGTCCGGTTTTTAGACAAATTGCGAAAACAGACAGAGATCAATGTTATTGAGTGGGAAAACTGTGGTGGCGTTATGACATATCTAGATGAGCGCTTTTCGCCTCAGTTGTTTATTAATGAAGAAGATAACCATACAGTTTATACGCCCTCTCACCTAAATCCCAAAGCACGGTTTATCTTGTCTAATGATATCTATATGTGCCCGATAATTGATTCTGGAAAATCATTGGCAATGATTCAGTATGTAATGGAAGGTCACGAAAACTCTTACCAAGTAGATTTTGCTTTTTTATGGCCAGAGGTTAGAGCGTCTAAGACAGTATGGCATTGGGAGAAAGCATTCAGCACTACAGATGACCGTTTTGGTATACTAAAGAATTGCATAAATCTATTGATAGATAAGGTGCAAGCTCAAGAGTTAGATACTAAACTATCGCCTAGCACTAGAGCTGTTATTTTTGAGTACTTAAAGTAAAACGGAAAGTGTTTCTAGAGAACAAAGAAACGTTCCATTCAGTGGTACCGATTATTCTTAGGAAAAACTGTGCATAATGCGGCTCTACATAGATTAGGGGCTCATATGTATGTACAAAAAATCCAAGTCGTTATCTGCTGTAGAATGGAAATGACTTGTGATTACATCACATAAAATCGATTGATCATGCTTACTTAACGCGGTACTCAGCGAAGAGGTGGGCAGAAAGCTTTATATCAGTAAAACAAAACGCCCCTTTTTGAAGAGGCGTTCTTGTTGTAAAGAAAATCAGATATAATTGGCAGGCGTATCACAGATAGCGTCTACTGCATCGGGATAAGTGTCAAAATCTTCCACCTCATCTGTTGTTGCGTGGCGGAAGTAACAGGTTGTTCCTGTGATAGAAAAAAGGAAAGTATGGGCCAACGTTCTCGGCGTACCAATTGCAATCATCTCTTGGTGAGTGATAAACTGACCCGATCCAGAATAGAGATCATAAGATACATGCTGTATGCTTCCATACAAAACACCAAATCCAACTCGATGGGTCGCATAGCGGGTACCTACCATATCGCCGTTTTCTGGTCCGTACAAGGTATAGGAGGTTGAGTAACTTGCAGAAACAGATCCGATGGAATAGCCGAAAAACGTATCTCCGGTCTCATATCCGACCTCAACTTCACGAGTAGTGGAAGTGCCAGTTGTCGCTTCCATATCCATTTCGGCTTTAAGTGCGCTATAGGATACTAATGTTTCAACTTCTCTGTTTCGAATTTCCACTTGATCAGGACGACCTCTTAGTAGACCAGAAGAAGTTTGAGCACGTTGTTCGCGGTTAAAGATTTCTGCCGCATTGTCAAATGCCATAGCAAAAATATCATCCATAAGTGCAGGAAACTGGAGATCAGGTAATTCAATGGCAGCAAGTGAGATTTGTTGGTAGAGGTCCTCTGTAATTGTCGTTATAGGAGAAGTATTTCCTACAGTAATGTAAGTAAATTCTACGGGATACTTCGTACGAAGTACCAATACATCATTTTCACTTAGAAATGAAATTGCTGATTGGCTATTGAAATAATCCCAGAAGGGGTCGGCGCTGTTGTTGGCAGAACAAGTGACCATGGTACACGTGGTAACAAAAACGATACACAGGGCAATAAATAAACAAATACTTCGTTTCATAAAAACCTCCTTGTAGATCTAAAATTAAGCTGGCCAGCTTATTAACATATGTTGCATCAAAAAATAGGTCATTTCCCTGTACTGCAGCGAATACTTTTTTACAATTTGCTTATACCTTTAATATTAGTTGCAAGTGGTATATTACAAAGAGTATTACATCCCTAGGACAGCGATCGTTTTCTTTACTAATAAGACGAAATCAAACTGCAAAAATCGGACAGTTTCGAATAAAGAAGTCTAAAAAATTATTGAACCGTTATTGGCCGATAGCAGTATCTCTGTGTTTGTTTCTTTTGATCGCTAATACCTCATAGTAGGCATATGTATAACATCTATTTACAATATATCATTCATGTACATTCAGTTCTAAACTATTTATGAGTGATTTAGCATTAGAGCGCAGCAGAAAAAGCCCAATGAGAGGCGATTTTCTCTAGGCCGAAACATTTAGTCAATCTTCCCTGAATGTTTAACCTTTGTTAACGAAAAATAGTCCTGAAGATTCTCAGGACTATTTTTCTCAGTGCGCCCGGTGAGCGCACGTTCTAAAGGGTGAAAGTCCCGGATCCGCCCGGCAGTGGGAAGGATATAGCCTAAGTCAAGGGTGCCCATCGCGAGGCGGGATCTGAAGAAAGATGGCGGCAAAACTCTGGCCTGACGAACAGAAATCATATATAAGGCCCCAGACGAGGACAAGGCTCCTGAGTAAGTCAAAGTCCAATAACTGCACGGAATCGTCTGTAGTAAATA
>JAGAVA010000168.1 GCA_017620505.1 Clostridia bacterium | reverse complement strand
GCCCAACCTGCCCGACCCCGACCTGCTACCCGGCGGCAAGGAGAACAACGAGCCCCTGCGCTATTTCGGCGAGCCCCATACCTTTGACTTCGAGCCCAAGAACCATGTGGACCTGTGCACCGGTCTGAACCTCATCGACTATGAGCGCGGCGTCAAGATGGGCGGCAACGGCTTCTGGTGCTACAAGGGCATGGGCGCCCGTCTGGAGTGGGCCCTGCTGAACTATTTCATCGACACCCACATCGCCGACGGTTATGAATTCATCCTGCCTCCTCATATGCTGGAGTACCAGTGCGGCGTTACCGCCGGCCAGTTCCCCAAGTTTGCCGACGAGGTTTATAAGATCGCCAACCCCACCAACGAGGGCCGCGTTCACTATATGCTGCCCACCGCCGAGGCCGCTCTGGCTTCCTATTTCCGTGACGAAATGCTGAAGGAGAGCGATCTGCCCGCCAAGATGTTCGCTTACACACCCTGCTTCCGTCGTGAGGCCGGTTCCTACCGTGCCGACGAGCGCGGCATGGTGCGCGGTCACCAGTTCAACAAGGTGGAAATGTTCCAGTTCACCACCCCCGAAGGCTCCGATGCTGCCTTTGAAGAGCTGGTCACCAAGGCTGAAGCTCTGGTGAAGGGTCTGGGCTTCCACTTCCGCACCGTCAAGCTGGCTGCCGAGGACTGCTCTGCCTCCATGGCCCGCACCTATGACATCGAGATCCAGATCCCCTCTATGAACGGCTACAAAGAGGTCTCCTCTGTGTCCAATGCCCGTGATTATCAGGCTCGCCGCGGCAATATCCGCTTTAAGCGGGAAGCCACCGGCAAGCCCGAGTTTGTCCACACTCTGAACGGCTCCGGTCTGGCTACCAGCCGTATCCTGCCCGCTCTGGTGGAGCAGAATCAGCTGTCCGACGGCTCCGTCAAGGTTCCCGAGGTGCTGCAGAAGTATCTGGGCGGCCTGGAAGTGCTGAAGAAGGAGAAATAAAATGCGGAAAATGCGTCGATCCGACCGGGCCACGACTGTGGAAAAGGCTTGGGAAATTCTGGAAAATGCAGAGTACATGACCCTGTCCATGATGGGCGCCGAGGGCGTGCCTTACGGCGTGACCCTGTCCTTTGCCCGGGTGGGGGAGAGCCTGTATTTCCACTGCGCCAGCGAGGGCTACAAGCTGGACAGCCTGCGGCAGAATCCTGCCGTCTGCGTCACCGCCGTCCGGCAGCAGCGCACCAAGGCAGAAGAGTTTACCGTGGCCTTTGAGAGCGCCGTGGCCTTTGGCAAGGCGTTTGAAGTCACCGAGCAGACCGAAAAGGAAGCCGGTCTGCTGGCCATCTGCAAAAAATATGCCCCCGAAAACACCGGCGCTGCCGCCTACATCGCCCAGTATCCCCAGGTGAGCGTCTGGCGCATCGACGTGAGCGATCTTTCCGGCAAAATTCACGATTAAACACCGATTGACCCCCGGCGGGGTTTGTGTTACAATAAACCCCGCCGAAATCCTTGTCATTCCGAGGAACGCAGCCACGTGGGAATCCGTCTTTTCTTTAGGGATACGGATCGCCACAGGCCTTGCGGCCTTCGCGATGACAGAGGTAATATGGAGAGATGGTCGAGTGGTTGAAGGCTCCGGTCTTGAAAACCGGCGATATGCGAGTATCCGTGGGTTCGAATCCCACTCTCTCCGCCAAGAAAAAAGCACTGCGTGAGCAGTGCTTTTTTCAATGAAGCGCACCTGCGGTGCATGAAAAATGAAGAGGGGCTTTGCCCCATGAAGTGCGCTTCGCTTCATGCTGCGCTTTTGCGCGGTGCTTCATGTTTGCACAGCAAACACTTCATTGCAAATCATAAAGAGCTATGATATGCTCTTCGTAAAGAGGTGAGCGGCATGCGAAATGACAAATTGTCTGTACAGTCCATGGATTTCTCGGTGGAGATCATTCAGTTGGTAAGAGAACTGAAGCTGCAAAAGGAGTCGGTAATCGCCAACCAAATCGGCAGGAGCGGAACCTCTATCGGGGCAAATATCCGGGAAGCACAATACGCGCACAGCAAAGCGGATTTCATCGCAAAGCTGCAAATTGCACTGAAAGAAGCAAATGAAACCGGATATTGGCTGGAATTGCTATTCAGAACAGGCTATTTGCAGGAAGAGAAATACAAATTTTTGGACTCAGCCTGTACCGGTTTGCGCGTCATGCTGATCGCGTCTATCAATACAGCAAAAGGAAATAATTCGAGGTAAGCACTATGATTCTTTGGCTTAACGGCGCGTTTGGTGCTGGAAAAACAGTGGTGGCAGAGATGCTTTGCCGGTCGAGCAGATAGTTTCCATAATATTAAGTAATATTAATATATAAGTATACAAATAGTATTCAAATAATACGAAAAAACGGCGGGGAAAATCCCCGCCGTTGTGTTTTATGAAATTACTCCTCGATTTCCTCTACAGAGACCATCTCCATGTTGGAGCGGACTTCCCAGCGGGGATAGCCGCGCTTGCTGTCTTCCACTTCGCCACGCTGGTTGTCGTAGGGATCGTAACGGAAGAACTTGCTCTGAGGCTCAAAGTCGGCCATAAAGGTGTTGGTGGTCACGTTGCGGTACACGTCCAGATTGCCGAAGTAGTGGTTACGGCGCTCCTCGGCACCGGCACGGAAGGCACTGCCGCCAAAGGAGGGATCGGCGAACATCCAGCCGTAGGGGGCAACATAGAACATGGCCCAGTCGTGCATACCCACGCTGTCGGGATCGGCCACCTGACCGCTCTGCCACTTGGCGGGAATACCGGCGCAACGGCACAGGGTGATGAAGGCCAGCGCCTGCACGCCGCAGTCACCCCGCAGGGTGCGCAGGCAGGTGTCGGCGATGTCGGGCATACAGAAATAGTCGGGCACAAAACTGTACTTCACGTTCTTGGTGATGTAATCGTAGATGGCACGAGCCTTGGCGATAGGATCGGTGAGACCGTCGGTCAGTTCGGCGCACAGAGCCTTGATGTAGGGGGTAAAGACGATGTGGGGTGCCAACTCACCGGTAAAGAACTCGGGCTGGACGGGGTCGGCCTTGATCTTGGAGGGATCCACATAGGGGGCAACGTGCTTGTAGGAATATTCCACCCAGAAGGGATGGTTCTCGGTCATGGTCTCCTCCCAGTGGATGGTGCAGGTGTCGGCCTCGCCGGCGCAGATGTGAGTGGGCTCGCCGTAGCAGTCGATGATCTCCAGCTCGCTCTGCTGGAGGCAGTCGGCAGGCAGGGGAATAAAGACACGGTAGGTCTCGCCGGGGACGAAGAACTCGTCGCGCACCTGAACGGTGTGGCGGATGGTGATGCGGGCGGCCATCTTGCCCTTTTCCTGCATGATCTTCATGCCGCGGTTCAAGCGGCCGGTGCGGTCCAGCACCTCGTGGCTGACCTTGGTGGGGTCTACCGCTTCCTTGGGCAGACGGGCGGCAAACTCGGGCTCCTTGGAGAGGGTGCCGAAGAAGGAGCCGGCCAGATGCTCCACACCGTTGATGAAGATCCAGGTGATACGGCCTTTATCCATATAGGCTTCCAGTTCTTCCATGGTGAACTCGGGGATCTTTTCCTGGACGCGGGCCAGTGCCTCGGCCTTGGAATAGGGGAACTGACGGGGCAGGCGCACCATCATCTCCCGCTGTGCCAGCAGATTTTCCTGCATACACTTGGGGGTGGCAGGGTCAGCCAGCAGGGTGTTAATGATGGCGATGGCACGGTCAAAATAACCGGCCTCCTTCAGATGCTGAACGTGCTCGGGCAGACCGATGCCCGACTGCTTGAAATAATGATTCTGGTTCATGGAAAAACCTCCTGTAACAGCAAATTTACAACACTTTGATTGTATGCCAAAGGCCGGGGCTTGTCAAGGATTCGGGGGGCGTGCTATACTGAAAACCAAACATGGTTGTCATCCTGAGCTGTGCGAAGGATCTCCCGCTGTTTTGGGAGATTCTTCGGCCTTTGGCCTCAGAATGACAGAAAGGGGAAGATGGATATGAGCAAGCAAACCACACTTTGCTATATCGAAAACGAGGGCTGTTATCTCATGCTCCACCGGGTCAAAAAGGAGCAGGATGAGAACAAGGATAAGTGGATCGGCATCGGCGGCAAGTTCGAGGAAGGGGAAAGCCCCGAGGAATGTGTCCTGCGGGAGGCCAAAGAGGAGACCGGTCTGACCCTTACCGATTACAAGTACCGGGGCATCGTCACCTTTGTGTCCGATGTGTGGCCCTGCGAGTATATGCACCTGTTCACCGCCACCGGGTTTGAAGGGGAGCTGAAGGAGTGCGACGAGGGCGTGCTGGAATGGCTGCCCAAGGACAAGCTGTACGGTCTGCCCATGTGGGCCGGGGATAAGATTTTTCTGGAGCTGCTGGACAAGGATGTGCCCTTCTTCTCACTGAAGCTGGTATATGAAGGGGAAGCGTTGGTCTATGCCGCACTGGACGGAAAGAAGATTTGCTGATAGGAGGAAACGGCAGTGACGATGACACTGGAATTTCTGCTGCGTATTGCACTGGCTTGTGTTTGTGGTGCAATCATTGGCATTGAACGTACCGTTCGGCTGAAAGAAGCCGGTATCCGCACCCATACCATCGTTGCCTTGGGCGCGGCCTTAATGATGGTGGTATCAAAGTATGGCTTTACAGACATAGCGCTGTATGGCGGTGGCTTTGATGCGTCCCGTATTGCAGCCTCGGTGGTCAGTGGTATCAGCTTTCTGGGTGCAGGTGTAATTTTTGTTCGGGGAAGCGCCATTCGGGGCCTGACCACTTCGGCGGGCATTTGGACTACGGCAGGTATCGGCATGGCGCTGGGCGCCGGAATGTACGAAGTGGGTCTGGCAGCAACCGGACTGCTGATCCTGCTTCAGATTTTGCTTCATCGGTTTGTAGGCGGTCTGGATGGAATGACCATTACCGAACTTTCGGTGATCATGCCCTGCTCACCCCTTTCTATCAGCCGGATCAAGACTCTGCTGGCAGAGAAGCGAATGGAAGTACACAGCTGCCGGGTAGTCCGAAACAGCGGAAACACCATAACGCTGTATTTGACGGTAAAATCGGAAGGTGCGATCCAGCCGGAAGACCTGATGGTGCTTTTGGAAAAAGAAGCGGATATCACAGAATACACCATTGGATAAACCTACCAGGAAGCGTGCCCTTGAAAAAATAAAGAAAAGCACCCATTTGGGTGCTTTTTTCTTAGGCTTTGTCGAGAAAATCCAGAAATTGCTGCCATTCGTAGCGGCTGAGATAATGCTCACCGGGGCGCAGATGATAGCCCAGCGAGCCCTCGCTGAACACATCGCCCGGCTTGGGCAGCCGGTCGGGGCAGACCAGTCCGGGAACGCCCAGTGCCTGCCAGGCGATGTCGGCTGCCTTGCAGCAGAGAAACTCCGAAGGCGGGTCGTTCCACAGATCCATGGCCGCCGAGGCCACATACAGCCGCCGGGGGGCAATGAGCGCCAGCAAAAAGTGCTGGTCAAAGGGCATCTCCCACTCCCGCTGGAGGTATTCCTGCAGGCGGGGACAGAAAAAATGGGGGAAGGTCTCGCAAACGTCCTCCAGCTGTTCGCCCTTTTGCCCCGGAGCAGGGCGCCACCCAAAGTGCCCGGCTCGTTGGCCAGTACGGCAAAAAACCGGGTGTCCAGACCGGCCGCCAGCAAGGCGGCCTTTGCCAGCCGGGAATGTCCGGCTACGGCAATGCGGCGGGCGTCGATCTGGGGCAGGGTGCGCAGGTGATCCAGCACCCGCATAGCCGCCCATGCCCACAAAATCAGCTTGCCGGAGGCATCGGGTGCCATGCGGTCAATGCCCAGCACCCCGGCAAGGCCGTCTTGAAAGTCGGAATTGTCGGCTGTCACATCCCGATAACAGAAGGAAGCCACTGCATAGCCCCGGTCTGCCAGTTCTTCCGAGGGCAGATATTTGTCAGGTACATCGGGACGGAAGTTAATGAGTACGATGGCAGGGCAGGGTTCCTTGCTGCGGGGGATGACCAGCGACACCGGGAAGGAAAACTTTCCGCCCGGCAGGGTCACGGTAAAGCGCAGCTTGTTGAGGGGGGCTTTTCCGGCGCAGAATCGCTCGTCCACCGTCACTTCGTTCACCGAAAGGTGAATGGGGGGCGGGGGCAGCTGACCGTAAGCCTCCTGACACAACAGCTGCTGCAGCTCCATATGACGCTTCCACCAGCCGGTGGCGGTGGCGGGAAAGGCGATGTGGGGCAGCGCCCGGCTGTCCAGCATTTCCTGCAGGGTCATAGCAACACCTCCCAAAGGGTTATCGGTCAAAGCAGAACTGCAGGCCCATTTTCAGAGCCTCATTGAAGAAGGTCCAGTTGTGCATCCGGTCGGGGACTTCCTTGGATTCCACCTGCCAGCCCAGCGCCTCCATCTGACCGGGAAAGGCCCGGTTGGTCTGGACGAAAATATCCTGGTCGCCCCAGGTGGTGAACAGGCGGGGCTTTTTGGGTGCGTTGGCATTCTTTTCGGCCAGCGCCAGAATGTCGTGGTCGGCGCTCCAGGTGCCCACCGGGCCGAAAACGGCGGTGAAGTCGTGGGCGATGCGCTCACCAAAGGCCTGACGGAAGGCATCGGCATCCCGGCCTTCCCGCCATTCGGCGGTCATGTACCGCTGCATATCCAGACAGGCGGGGGAGAAGGCCGCGCAGGCGGCGTAATTTTCCGGGTAGGTGAGGGCGGCCTTCAGCGCGCCGTAACCGCCCATGGAGGTGCCCATGATATAGCTGTCCTCGGGGGCGGCAGACACCCGGAACACATCCCGGACGATTTTGGGCAGGTCCTGGGTCAGATAGGTGAAGTACTTCTGACCGTAGTGCATATCGGTGTAATAGCTGCGCTGGGCATCGGGCAGCACGAAGAGCACGTGATAGGTGCGGCACCAGTCGGCCAGCATGGTATAGTTGATGAAGTTGTCTGCCCGACCCTGGAGCCCGTGGAGCAGGTAGCACACCTTGCGGGGCGGCTCCTTGGAGAAATTGTTGGCTGCAACGAAGCAGACGGTGGTCTCCATATCCAGCGCGGAGGAGTAGACATTTCCCTGTAAAATCATGTGAAAAAGCTCCTTTTTGTTATGCTTTGCTTCATTATAGCATAAATCCTTGTTTTGTGCGCGGTTTTTTGCTAAAATAGCCCCCGAAAGGGGGCGGAAAAGATGTTTTTTGCCTATCTGGTGCGGTGTGCCGACGGTACGCTGTACGGCGGCTATACCACCGATCTGCAAAAGCGGCTGGCGGCGCATAACAGCGGTAAGGGGGCAAAATATACCCGTTCCCGCCTGCCGGTGGAGCTGGTCTGGTGGGAGGAATGTCCCACCAAGGAGGCCGCCATGTCCCGGGAGTGGCAGGTGAAGCACCTGACCCGGGAGCAAAAACTGGCGCTGATTGCAGAATTTCATAAATAAAGAGACAGGCGTAGGCCTGTCTCTTGCTATTTCAGATTGCCTGTCCGATGGGCTGACCCATCTTTACCGGGGTTTCCTCGCCCCGGGCAGAGGCCTCCAGCAGGGCGGGGGAGAGGGCGGCGCGGCCTTTTTCCAACAGCAGGATTACCGTACTGCCGCCATAGAGAAACAGACCCTTTTCCTGTCCCCGGACGATGGGGCCTGCTCCGTGGTGGTTGTGGATCTTGCCCACCAGCATGGCGCCCACCTCCACCTGGGTCACCGGGCCAAAGTTCTGGGTGTCCATGACGGTGACCTCCCGGCAGTTCTGGGTGAACACCGGCCCGGCCGCCAGCGCCACAGGGCGGACGGTGTGCAGTTTTCCCGGAAGAAACCGGTTGTCGCTCTTCATGCCGCTGTCGGCGTAGCAGTAGCGGTGATAATGATCCACGCACAGGCGGAACACCAGGCACAGGCCGTCCCGGTAGCGCTCTGCCAGCGCCTCGTCCTCCAGCAGATCGGGCAGGGTATAGCGGCTCTGCTTCACCGGCAGGACAGTGTCGCCGGTGATGGGGTGGACGGTCAAAAGACCGTCGCAGGGGGCGATGAGGGTACGGGGATCGGGATCCACCGGGCGCAGACCATCCCGGATCTTGCGGCAGAAGCAGTCGTTGAAGCAGTGGAAATCCTCGGCGTAAAAATCCTGCAGATCAATGCGGTTTTTGCGCACGAAGGGCCGGATCAGCGGCTTGGACATGGAGCTGTCCAAAAAGGCACCGGCGGCCTTGGACACCGGGCGGCAGGTGAGGGGCTTGAGCAGAGCCCGTCCAGTTCGGGTATGGTACAAAAAGCGCAGGGTGCGCTCCTTGCGTTTACGATTCAAACGGTTACGGCGGCGGCGCAAGAGCGGTCGCTCCTTTCCTTAGTGAGAGATAAAAATGCTGAAAAAGGACAGGGTGGAGGAGGTGGTGAGCATCAATACCACCATCACCGCCACGATCACAAGACCCACGGCGATCATGGCCAGAATGCCACGCAATCCGGGCTTGGGTACCTGCACCTTGGACACAAAGGCCAGGCCGGTAAGCAGCGCCACGGCGATGTAAAACAGGCTGATGTCGGCAACAGAAAGATACTGAGCCAGCATGACCACCGGGAAGATCAGCGCCGCAGAGGTCACCGGCAGACCGGTGTAGTACTTGCGGACGCCCCCTTCGGTGCGCTGGCGCTCCTCCTCGGTGACGTTGAACCATGCCAGCCGGATCATGGCGGCCAGCACATACAGCAGCAGGATGGCAAACAGCAGCAGTGCGCCGATGACAAAGAACCAGCGATCCCGGTATAGCTCAGCCAAACCCTTCAGATAGGTAGAGTCCAGAATCAGGGCGCCGCCCATGCAGGCGGGCAGCACGCCGAAAGCCACCAGATCGGACAGGGAGTCGATCTGGATGCCGTAATCGCACTCCATCCGGGTGCGGCCCTTTTTGGTGCGGGCCACCTTGCCGTCGAAGGCATCGCAGAAACCGCAAAACAGCAGGAAAAAGCTGGCCATATAGGGGTGACCCTGTCCGGCCAGTGACACCACGATGCCGGTGCAGGCGCTCAGCAGGGAAAGATAGGTCAAAAGGGTGGTATAGTCGTAAAATCCGAGCATGGGATGATGCCTCCAATAGAAGATGGGTCTATTATATCAAAAAATGGATGCATTTTGTGAACAAACTGTGAAGGAAATGAAAAATGCGTTGCAAAATGTACACGACTCCCGTCATTCCGAGCCAGTGGGCACACTGGCGTGGGAATCCGTCATCTCCTCCGTGGAAAAACGGATTGCCACACCGTTCTGACGAACGGTTCGCAATGACAGGCTGCATTTTGCAACGCACCCTTTGTTTCATGATGGAAGCTTCCACAGGGGGCAGGCCAGCCATGCGGGGTAATCTCCTTCGGCCCAGTAGCGGTGACAGTAGACATAGATGGTATTGCTGTCGCCGGGGACTGCCAGCACCTCCCGCCCATTCAGGGCATAGCTGTAGGCGTCTGACAGCTGATTGGTTTCCAGATCCTTTTGGGGCATGGGATCTTCTCCAATAAAGGAAAGGTTGCCGATGACCTGCGCACCCTCGGGCAGTTCCTTTAGCCATGGGGTCACGTCGGTACGTCCCACGGCGATGCGGTAGTAATTGCCCTGCCAGAAGATCAATTCACTGTTGCACAGGGTGTCGGTGACAAAGCGCACATAGTAAAAATCGCCGGCGTTGCCCCAGGTGTTGGCCAGATAGGCATAGAGCACCTCCGGGGTGTCGGGATTGCGGTACACCGGGCCATAGGTCACAAAATCGGCCTGCAGCTGCAGCTCCTCGGTGGGTGCATCGACGGTACAGCCGCTGATCTCACCGATTTCCGCACAGCCTTCGGGCAGATAGGAAGAGGTGTCGGCTATAGTGACGTAGTGTGCATCCATCCAGACATTTTCCTGGGAGATGCCCTGCCAATAGTACAGCTTTCCATTGTACCGCAGGCAGGGCTGAACGCCGCCTTGGTACCAGCCCGGGCGGCCCAGCGTAACGGCAGGATCATCGGAAGGAAAATCGGCAGACACCGACGGCTCCTCTGCCGCCTCGTTACCGTCAGCGTTCCGGGGGAAGAGCATCAGACAAAGACAGAAGGCCATCCCACAGAGGGCGATGATCAGCCGATTTTTGGGCGAACGGGATTTGGAGGGGCAGGGCTCGCCGGTTTTCTCGATGAACTCGGTACAAAGGCAGTCGGGCACATCAGGAAGCTGTTGTTTTGCCATGTCAGATCCCTCCTTACTGGTATTACCTTTATTATATATGGGAAAAGACCGTTGCACAATGGCGAAAATGCAGGTATCATAAAGAAAACGGCCAGAGGAGGGCGAATATGTACCATTATTATTTGTTTCACAAGCCCTTTGGCTGTGTGACCGCCCGGCGGGATGTGCGCTATCCCACCGTCATGGACTGGTTTTCGGCGCTGGACAACCCCGATTTGTCCCCGGTGGGGCGGCTGGATCGGGAGACCGAGGGGCTTTTGCTCATCACCGATGACGGGATGTTCAACCGGGCGCTGACCCGTCCGGAGTTTCACAAGGAAAAGGTCTATGAATTTCTGGTGCTGGGCGATCTGACCGAGGAAAAGCGGCAGGCGCTGGAG
>JAGAVA010000167.1 GCA_017620505.1 Clostridia bacterium | reverse complement strand
TCCCCTTGCACAGGGGAGGCAACGGGCGGTTAGTGCGCCTTACCCACGATATCGGACAGGCTTTCGATCTTGTATTGCTCCATGACAGCGGGCAGCTCCTCGATGATCTGCTTGCAGATGAAAGGCTCCACCAGATTGGCGGCGCCGATGCCTACGGCAGTAGCGCCTGCCAGCATCATTTCGATCACGTCACGGGCAGAGGAAATGCCGCCCATGCCGATGATGGGGATGCTGACGGCCTCATAGACCTGATAGACCATCCGCAGAGCGATGGGGAAGATGGCGCTGCCCGAAAAACCGCCCATTTTGTTGGCGATGATGGGCTTTTTCCGGTTCAGATCGATGCGCATGCCCAGCATGGTGTTGATGAGGGATAGACCGTCTGCCCCCGCAGCCTCGCAGGCCTTGGCGATGGCAACAATGTCGGTCACGTTGGGGGACAGCTTCATGATCACCGGCTTGTCACCGGCCACCGCCTTGACGGCGCGGGTGACTTCGGCGGCAGCATTGGGGTCGGTACCAAAGGCCAGACCGCCGTGCTTCACGTTGGGGCAGGAAATGTTCACTTCCAGCCAGCCCACCTGCTCGCACTTGGCAAGCTTTTCGGCTACCATCACATATTCTTCCACGCTGCTGCCGCAGACATTTGCCATGACGGGCTTGTGGAAGCACTTTGCCAGCTTGGGCAGTTCGGTGGAGATAACGGCGTCCACGCCGGGATTCTGCAGGCCCACCGCATTGATCATGCCGGAGGGGCAGTCGGCGATTCTGGGGGTGGGATTGCCGAAACGGGCTTCGCCGGTGGTACCCTTGAAGGAAAAGGTGCCCAGCAGATTGATGTCGTACAGCTCGGCAAACTCATAGCCATAGCCAAAGGTGCCGCTGGCGGGGATCAGGGGATTGCTCAGTTCCAGACCACACAGGGTCACGTTGGTCTTTACCATACGATCTCCTCCTTGATAAGCACCGGGCCATCCTTGCAGATGCGCTTGTTGCCATATTTGGTCTTGCAGGTGCAGCCCATGCAGGCGCCGAAGCCGCAGCCCATGCGCTCCTCAAAGCTGAACTGACCGGAGGTCTTGCAGACGGCATAGACCGCCTTCAGCATGGCCTCGGGGCCGCAGGTGTAGAGGAAGGTGTAATCCTGCACCATGTTGACACCGTCGGTGACCAGACCCTTTTCGCCATAGCTGCCGTCAGCTGTCAGGGAGAGGACCTCCGCGCCCAGTGCGCGGAAGTCGCTTTCCAGAAAGACCTCGTCCTTTTTGTTGAAGCCCAGCACCACGGTGGGCTTTGCGCCCTTGGCGATCAGGCGCTTGCACAGGTTATACAGCGGGGGGATGCCCACGCCGCCGCCCACCAGCAGGGGCTTTTCGCCCGACAGGGCAGGGTCAAAGCCGTTGCCCAGACCGGTGAGGATGTCCAGCACCTTGCCGGGCTGGAAGGTGGTCATCTGGCGGGTGCCCTCGCCCAGGGGCTTGTAGATCAGGGTGAGGATATCCCCCTCCACATCGTTCACCGAGATGGGACGGCGGAGGAAAAAGCCCTCCAGCTTGATGTTGACGAACTGGCCGGGCGCGGTGATGGCAGAAGTGTCGCCCTGCAGCCGCATCCGCCAGATATTCTGGGCCAGACAGACGTTTTCGGTGATGGTAAACAGGCTCTGGATCATACGTTGTCACCTGCGTCGATGGTGGAGATGGTGAGGGTGGTCTCCTCCAGAACGTCCAGCAGCACCTTGACGGTGTCCAGAGCGGTGAACATGGTCACGTTGTATTCGGTTGCGATCTGGCGGAGCTTTGCGCCGTCGCTTTCGGCGTCAGCACCGGGATCCTTGGTGTTGATGAAGTAGGCGATGTGACCCTGACGCAGGGCGTTGGGGATCTCGTCGCTGCCGGCGCTGACCTTTGCCAGCGTATGGGTGCGGATGCCGTGCTTTTTGAGGAAGGTGGCGGTGCCGGCAGTGGCCTCAATGTTGAAGCCCAGCTCGTAGAACCGGCGGATCAGAGGCAGAGCCTCCTCCTTGTCCTGATCGGCGATGGTAGCCAGCACGGTGCCGTAGTTCTGCAGATGCATACCGGAGGCCTGCAGTGCCTTATAGACGGCGCGGGTCATGGTGCGGTCATAGCCGATGGCTTCGCCGGTGGACTTCATTTCGGGGGACAGATAGGCGTCCAGACCGCGGATCTTGTTGAAGGAGAAGACGGGCGCCTTCACGTAGAAGCGCTTCTTCTCGTCGGGATAGATGTCGAACAGACCCAGCTCCTTCAGGCTCTTGCCCAGAATGACCTCGGTGGCGATGTCGGCCAGAGAATAACCGGTGGCCTTGGACAGGAAGGGAACGGTACGGGAGGATCTGGGGTTGACCTCGATGATATAGACGTTGTCATCCTTGTCCACAATGAACTGGATGTTGAACAGACCCACGATGCCGATACCCAGACCCAGCTTTTTGGCGTACTGCAGGATGATGCCCTTCACCTTGTCGGAGATGGAGAAGGAGGGATAGACAGAGATGGAGTCGCCGGAGTGGACGCCGGTGCGTTCCACCAGCTCCATAATGCCGGGAACGAACACGTTGATGCCGTCGCAGATGGCGTCGATCTCCACCTCGCGGCCCTCGATGTACTTGTCCACCAGAACGGGCTTGTCCTCGTCGATCTCAACGGCGGTCTTGAGGTAGTGGCGTAGCTGCTCCTCGTTGCCCACAATCTGCATGGCGCGGCCACCCAGCACGAAGGAGGGGCGCACCAGCACGGGATAGCCAATCTCGGCAGCGGCCTTGATGCCGTCCTCGATCTTGGTGACGGCGTGACCCTTGGCACGGGGGATATCCAGATCGTTCAGCAGATTTTCGAAGGCATTTCTGTCCTCTGCTCTGTCGATGGCGGCGCAATCGGTTCCGATCAATTTCACACCGCGGTCGAAGAGAGGTTGCGCCAGATTGATGGCGGTCTGACCGCCGAGAGAGGCAATGACGCCCTCGGGCTGCTCATATTCGATGATGTTCATCACGTCCTCCACGGTAAGGGGCTCAAAATAGAGCTTGTCCGCCGTGGTATAGTCGGTGGAAACGGTTTCGGGGTTGTTGTTGATGATAATAGCCTCGTAGCCGGAGCGCTTGATGGTCTGCACGGCGTGCACGGTAGAGTAGTCAAACTCCACGCCCTGGCCGATACGGATGGGGCCTGCGCCCAGCACTACGATCTTCTTTTTACCGGTGAGCTGAGACTGATTTTCGCCCTGATAAGAGGAATAGAGATAGGCGATATATTTGCCGGTGTGCAGCGTATCTACCATCCGGAAGGCGGGAGACAGCTTCATCTCGCGGCGCTTGTTGTAAATATCAAGCTCGGTGCATTTCCAAAGCTTTGCGATGAACCTGTCGGAGAAGCCGATGGTCTTTGCAGCGGTCAGTACCTTCTCGTCGCCGGGCTTTTCGGCAAGCAATCTTTCCATCTTGACGATGCGCTCGAGAGATTCGAGGAAAAGCTCTGTGATCTTGGTTTTTTCGTGAAGCTCCGCTACCGTCATGCCGCGCCGCAGAAGCTCGGTAATGGCAAATACGTTGTCGTCGCGGAACTCGCGGATATAGTCAACCAGCTGCTCGGTGGTCATGGGATCGAATTTCGGCAGGTGGAAGTGATATGCGCCGATCTCCAAGGAGCGCACAGACTTGAGCATACACTCGTCCAGCGTGGAGCCGATGCCCATTACCTCGCCGGTGGCCTTCATCTGCGTGCCAAGCACGTTGGCGGCATTGGTGAATTTATCAAAGGGGAAACGGGGGAACTTGGCGACGATATAGTCAAGCCGAGGCTCAATGGCAGCGGTGCCGCCGGCCACGGGGATCTCCTCCAATGCCATGCCTACTGCAATCTTGGCGGTCACGCGGGCAATGGGATAGCCGCTGGCCTTGGAGGCAAGCGCCGAGGAGCGGGAAACGCGGGGGTTGACCTCGATGAGATAATACTCGCTGCTGTCGGGATTCAGCGCGAACTGCACGTTACAGCCGCCCTCGATCTTCAGCTCACGAATGATTTTAATGGCGCTGTCATTGAGCATCTTCAGATCGTGATCGTTGAGGGAGAGAATGGGGGCCACGACGATAGAATCGCCGGTGTGAACGCCAACAGGATCCATATTCTCCATACCGCAGATGGTAATAGCGTGGTCGTTGCCGTCACGCATAACCTCAAATTCGATCTCCTTATAGCCCTTCACACTCTTCTCGATCAGCACCTGATGCACGGGAGAGAGCTTGAAGGCGTTGGTGCCGATCTCGATCAGCTCCGCCTCGTTGTTGGCAAAGCCGCCGCCCGTACCGCCAAGGGTGAAGGCGGGACGAAGCACAACGGGGTAGCCGATGCGGCCTGCGGCC
>JAGAVA010000166.1 GCA_017620505.1 Clostridia bacterium | reverse complement strand
ATATCACCGACTGTGGTACTGTTTTTTTGACGCTCAGCCCTGAGTTATTGCGCCAAGGTGGTACCATCGAGATTATCGCCCAGACCATTATGCCCGGAGATGCCATTATCCTGGAGAGCAACCGAAAACTGCCTTCTGATGCAGTAATCAATATCGATACAGACTACATCCCCGCGCCTAATATCATGCGTCGACCAAATACCGATACAATCCATCAACCGCTGCCACAGTGGCCGAAAAAGACTAAATAAAAACTCTAGCAAAACACCGGACTGCTCATAATGAGTAGCCCGGTGTTTCTCTTATTGTTTCATTATTTTCAAAATATCTTTGTAGGTTATGAGAGTAACATTTCCCAATTCTTCGGCCCTATCCATGCACCCTTTGGTAAAACCGGATTTGGCAAACAGGAATAGATGCACATTCTTGTATGGAAACAGCTGGCTACGTTGAATAAGGGTTTCTAAAACACCCAGATCTACCTTTTCGTTTGTCCATTTGCATTCGGCAAAGAGCGCCGTGTTCTTATCCTGCTCGCCCATGATGTCAATCTCGGTCTGACTCCGCGTTCTGGGATCGTTGCCCCACCAGCGACCTAAGGATGTAAACTCCACAGGCGACTTCCCGGTGAGCAGCAGTTTCCAGAGGTATTGCGCGGAGATATCCTCAAAAACCTTACCCATATAATCGGTAAAGTAGGGCTCAATTCTCTTATAGGCCAGATCATCAGCACCTCGAACGATGATAGAGTTATTCTCCAAAACAAACCGATACCAGAATCGGAACATATTGTCTGCGATGGAGTAGATCGTCTTACGAGAGGTGTTCTCGCCATAAGGCATCTCTTTCTCAACGATACCCAACGAAATCAGATTTTTGATGTAGGTGGTACATACGTTGGTATCCTCCCCTACTTTATTGGAAATCTCGGACATACGGGACGCTCCGCCGGCAATGGCCGTAATGATTGCCGTATAGATCGCCGGCTCCCGGACTTCCTGTTTTAAGAGATTGATCGGCTCTTCATAGAGGAAAGATGTGGGATTCAAATAAGTGTGCTTGATGTTATCCTCCACACTGAGCTTATTGTTGATTTGCAGCAGATACTGAGGCGTACCACCCACTGCACCATAAATCAATGCCTTATCTTCCTCTTTCATATTCTGAAGGTAGCTGCAAGTCTCCTCAAAACTGAACGGCAGCAGTTTAATCTGTGCAGTACGTCTACCGTATAAAGGAGCTTTGTATGCCAACACATGATCCTCCATATAGGACATGGAGGATCCGCAGAGGATCAGCATCAGCTTGGAGCTATCCTTGTATTTATCGATCAGAAGCTGCAGTGTGGAAGCCAGACTTTTGGACGCACGTGCAACATAAGGATACTCGTCAATGGCAAGAATAATACGCTCTTTTTGTGCCAACTGGAATACATATTCCAATGCAGCCTGAAAACTTGCAAAAGACGTATCTGCCTGAATTCCGGTACCGAACTCAAAGATACTTTTGCTGAAGTTCTCCAAATTCTGCTTGGCGTTACTTTCGATGCCCATGAAGTAAATGGCCCGTTTTCCATCAATAAACTGTTTGATCAGCTCGGTCTTTCCCACGCGGCGGCGACCATAGATGACAGCAAATTCAAACTTATCGGTAGCATACAGATTGCTCAGGGTCTTCAGTTCCCTGTCTCTGCCAATAAACACGGTTTCACCTTCTTCCTTCGTTTTCTACATCTACAATATACTATGCACCCACATTTTAGTCAAGTATGATTTACTAATTTATATTTCACTAAACTTGTTTTTGATGTCGAAAATATCTGTTTTATCCGCCTTTTTCGCTTGCAGATACACATTCTCTTATATATGCGCTTATTTCGCTAAAAAACGATGTCTATTTACCAAAACAAGCGCATCGGCTCTCGTATTGTGGAGCACATCAACACCCCGCAAACCCTTGCAGTACAAGGGCTGCCGCACTCTGACATCACCCTGGGGTAACGAAGACACCCAGCAGCTCATCGATATTCTGGCAAAGTACAAGGTAAAAGCCACCTTTTTTGTGGTGGGAGAATGGGTGGACAAATATCCGGAATCGGTAAAGGCGTTGCACGATGCGGGACACGAGATCATGAACCATTCCGACGACCACGCTTATTTCACCAAGCTGAGCGCCGACCAGATCAAGGCGCAGCTGGACAGCTGCAACGGCAAGATCGAGGCGATCACCGGCGTTCGCCCCGACCTGTTCCGTCCGCCCTACGGTGACTATAACGACAGCGTTGTTTCTACTGTTCGGAACTGCGGAATGTATACGATTCAATGGAACATTGACAGCCTTGATTGGAAGGATCTGGAAGCTCCTGCTATCACGGAACGGGTGCTCAAGCGTATCGAGCCGGGCTCTATCATTCTGTTTCACAATGCGGCAAAAAACACCCCCGCTGCCCTTCCCTCGGTCATCGAAGGACTGATTCAACAGGGCTACACTATGGTTCCGGTCTCCCAGCTGATCCTCCGTGACAACTATACCATGGATCACACCGGACGACAGATCCCCGGACAATCATGATTTTTCCAAAAAAACGGTTGACAATCGACAAAAAAGAGAGTAAACTACAGCCATTGTTACAAGTTCATAGAAAAAGACGATGAAGAGAAGAGTATCCGAACAGGTACGGCACAGAGAGCTCCGGTTGGTGGGAAAGGAGTGCGGAAGGGTTTGGTGAACATGGTCTCGGAGTTGCACGGCTGAAGATTTTAGGCCGCGACGGGTGCGCCCGTGAAAGCGCAGGCGTGTGATGGCACGCTCAGAGGCCGGTTTTGTGAGAAATCGGTGAACCAAGGTGGTACCACGGATCGTATGGATTCGTCCTTGATGCAGATTTTGCGTCAAGGACTTTTTTATTTTCCAAAGGAGGTTGGCTATGCCCCCCATCATTCAACTAAACCAACTGACCAAAACCTTTTTGGTGGACGGTCACCCCTTTAACGCGTTGGACGGTGTCAGCCTGGAAGTCCAGCAGGGTGAGATTTTTGGTATCATCGGTCTGTCGGGCGCCGGCAAATCCACGCTGGTTCGCTGTATCAATCTTCTGGAAAGCCCCACTTCCGGTACCGTGCTGGTACGCGGTCAGGAACTGACCAAGCTTTCTTCCAAAGAATTGCGGCTGGCTCGGAGAAAGATCTCCATGATCTTCCAGGGCTTTCATCTCCTCATGCAGCGCACCTGTCTGCAGAACATCTGCTTCCCCCTGGAGCTGCAGGGCATTGCCAAATCCAAAGCAAAAGAGCGTGCGCTGGAGCTTTTGCAAATGGTTGGTCTGGAGGAAAAGGCCAACTCCTACCCTGCACAGCTTTCGGGCGGTCAGAAGCAACGAATTGCCATCGCCCGCGCGTTGGCCACCGATCCTGACGTACTGCTGTGTGACGAGGCCACTTCCGCACTGGATCCCAAGACTACCCGCGAGATCCTGTCCCTGATCCGGGACATCAACAAGCGTTTGGGCGTTACAGTGGTCATTATCACCCACGACATGAAGGTCATCGAAGAAGTCTGCTCCAAGGTGGTCATTCTCAACCAGGGCAAAGTGGCTGAAAGCGGCACGGTGGAAGAGGTCTTCTCCAATCCCAAGTCGGAGGCCGGACGCCGACTGGTTTATCCCGGCGGTATGCCTGCGCTCCATTTGCTTAAAGACAGCCGGGTGATCCGTGTAGCCTTCAACGGCGGCACCGCCTATCAGCCCCTGATCGCCAGTCTGGCCATCGACTGCGGCGTGAAGGCAAACATTCTGGGCGCCGATACCCGCAACATTGACGGCAAGGCTTTCGGCACCATGCTGCTGGGTCTGCCCGAGGACGAAGCCGACGCCAACCGGGCGCTGCAATACATCCGTTCTCAGCCCAACATCACCGTAGAGGAGGTGCAGGATTACCATGCTTGAGTCTTTGACCGTCTTTTTTGAAAATCTGGGCATCGTGAAGGTGCCTGAGCAGCTGGAATACCTGTCGGACATCCCCAACCTGCTCTTTATCGTATGGGAAACCCTGTATGCCCCTCTGGCTGCTACTTTTTTTGCCTATGTGATCGGCTTGCCTCTGGGTGTGCTGCTGGTCACCGGTGAAAAAGAGGGCATCCGCCCCCTGCCCCCTGTGCTGATGAAGGTGCTCAACACCATCATCAACCTGCTGCGTTCGGTGCCCTTCCTGATCCTGATGGTGCTGGTCTTCCCCCTCAGCCGACTGATTCTGGGCACCACCATCGGCACCACCGCCACCATTATTCCGCTGACGGTGGCAGCTGCCCCCTACGTTGCCCGTCTGGTGGAAGCCAGTCTTCGTGAAATGGATCGGGGTGTTGTGGAAGCGGCGCAGTCCATGGGCTGCTCCACCTGGCAGATCATCACCAAGGTCATGCTGCCGGAGTGCAAGCCCGGCCTGATCAACGGTGCTACTAATGCATCCATCACCATCCTCAGCTACGGTGCTATGGCGGGTGCCATCGGCGGCGGCGGTCTGGGTTCCACCGCACTCATGCGCGGCTACGCCCGTAATCAAGTCATCGTCCTGTATGTGGCGGTCATCATTCTGGTGGTTCTGGTGCAGATCATTCAGTCCATCGGCACACGGCTGACCATCAAAACCGATAAGCGAATCAATAAGTAAATCATTTTTATAAAATAAAAGGAGAAATCAACATGAAAAAGTTCTTTGCACTGGCTCTGGCCCTGGTTCTGGCTCTGTCCCTCACCGCCTGCGGTAACTCCGGCAACAAGACCATCAAGGTGGGCGCTACCCCCGCTCCTCACTGCGAGATTCTGGAAGTTGCCAAGGAAGTCCTGGCTAAGGACGGTTACACTCTGGAAATTCAGGAATTCAATGACTATGTGGTTCCCAACACCGCTGTGGAAGACGGCGATCTGGATGCCAACTACTTCCAGCACATCACCTACATGAACACCTTCAACGGCGAGCACGGCACCCATCTGGTGAGCGTTGCCGGCATCCACTACGAGCCCTTCGGCCTGTACGCCGGCAAGACCGCTTCCATCGATGCGCTGGCTGACGGCGCTCAGATCGCTGTTCCCAACGATCCCTCCAACGAGGCTCGTGCTCTGCAGCTGCTGCAGCAGGAAGGTCTGATCACCCTGAAGGAGGGCGTCGGTCTGGATGCCACCAAGGATGATATCACCGCCAACCCCAAGAATCTGGACATCGTGGAGCTGGAAGCCCAGCTGCTGCCCACCACTCTGAAGGATGTTGACATGGCTGTTATCAACGGCAACTACGCCATTGATGCCGGTCTGAAGGTTTCCGAGGCCGTTGCTGTGGAAGCTGCCGACGGTGTTGCCGCCGAAGCTTACGTCAATGTGCTGACCGTCAAGGAAGGCAAGGAGGCCGACGAGGGCATCAAGGCTCTGGTCAAGGCTCTGCAGTCTGCCGAGGTCAAGGCCTTCATCGAGAAGACCTACGAAGGCGCTGTTGTGCCTCTGTTCTAAGTTCTGAACATTGTAAAAGGATGCTGCATTTGCGGCATCCTTTCTTTTTCGTGGGAAAAATCTTGCTTTTTATGTGGATTTATGCTATATAAATACATCCAACCATTATATAAGGAGTGGATGCCATGATTTATGTCACCTCTGATCTGCACGGAATTCCCCTTTCCCAACTGCAGGCACTCTTGCAGAAAGCGGGCTTTTCCCCGGAGGATACCCTGTTCGTGCTGGGCGATTCCATCGACCGGGGCGAGCATGGGCTGGAGCTGCTTTTGTGGATGATGGAGCAGTACAATGTGATCCATCTTCTTGGAAATCACGAAGAAATGCTGCTGTCTGCCAGCGGTTTTCTGCTTACTCCCATCGAGGAAGATGCAGAAAACCATATGACCGAAGAAAATCTGGGCATCCTCTCCACCATGCTCTCCAATGGTGCACAGCCAACCCTGACAGCCCTCAAACAGCTGGTGCATCGTCAGCCTCAGCGGGCACAACTGCTGCTGGAATACCTGCAGGAGCTGCCGCTGTACGATGCAGTGGAGGTTCACGGCATCACCTATGTTCTGACCCACGCCGGTTTGGGCAATTTTCGCCCGGACAAGCGGCTTTCGGAATATTCCCCACAGGAACTGCTCTGGCACCGTCCAGCCCCTTCTGACCGCTATTTTAGCGGCGATACTATGGTGCTCTTCGGACACACACCCACCGGTTTTTACGGCACGCCGGGAGAGATTTTCAAAACCGACAGCTGGTGTTGTATCGACACCAGCGACGTTTCCCCCACCCTTTTACGCTTGGATGACTGGAAGGTATTCCACTAAATGAAAAAACCGCCGTTCGGCGGTTTTTTATTATGTATCCAGTTTTAGGATTCCTGCACGAAGGGCGGTGTGCAGCGCGATGCGTTTTTGCTGACCGTCATCAAAGCGGATCAGCACAATGTCCCCGCTGCGGCTGCAGATCAATCCCCGACCAAACTGCTTGTGCCGCACCATGACACCGACTGTAAACAATTCGGGGTCGGTTTTGGGCAATACTTTGGGGGCAGGCTTGGGCACAGGCCGGTATTCCCGGGGGCGTTCCTCGGGAAACAGTTGTAAAGCGAAACTACTTGTCGCATCCCTGCAGCACAGGATTTCCAGCTGTTCTTTGGCGCGGGTCAGGCCAACATAAAACAGCCGCCGCTCCTCTTCCAGCTGCAGTTCCTCTTCTTCGGTAACAGCTGCGGTACTCTGGGGCAAAACGCCATCCACAACATCCAGAAGAATGACCCGTTTATATTCCAGTCCCTTGCTGCCATGGATGGTGGACAGGACGACGGCGGCATTCTGCTGATTTTTCCCCTCTGCCGCCAGCATTTCCAGCTGGGAAAGACGCTGCAAAAAGCCCTCCGGCTGGGGGTTGTTCCGCGCCAAAGCCATCAAAATATCCAGTTTCCCTTCGTCGGCATTTTTGCCCCGCAGATAATCCCGATAGCCCATCTGGTCGTAAATCCGGGACAAGGCCTGGGCGGAAGTCTCGCCATTCAGCAGGCACAGCTGGGCGTACAGGCTTTCCAGCCGCGATTTCAGCCAATCCTCCTGACACAATGCCGCAGCCAGCGCAAACAGCGGTCTTCCGGTCAGCTGCTTACCTTTTTTGACGGTTTGCTCGGCAAGTTCCCGGGTCATGCCGCAGCGGAACTTGTAATACAGCCGCTGAAACAGCTCGGCATCATCAGGCTGCTTTGCAAACAGCAGGATGTCCACCACATCCCGCACGGTGGGATGGGTAAAAAATGCCGCCTTTCCGCCCCGGCAAACATAGGGCGTTCCCTGTTTTTCCAGCAGATCCATGAGCGGCAGGGCGCTTTCATGGTTGCGGTACAGCACGGTAAAGCGCTCCCCTGCCGCTGCCTGCTCGGCAAGGGCCGCGTATTGACTCCACCGCCGGGACAGCCAGCGGCGCATCACCGGCTTGCCCATGGGATTGGGTGTCGCCATCCGCTTGGGATGACGATGGGTATTCTGCCGGATAAAATCCCCGGCTGCGGCAACAATGCTGCCGGTGGAACGGTAATTGGTCTCCAGATAGAGCACCTTTGCCTCCGGCCAGTCCTTTTGAAAGGACATCAGCGCCTGGGGATAAGCGGCACGGAAGCCGTAAATGCTCTGATCCTCGTCGCCCACCATAAACAAATTGCGGCTTTGGGAAGTCAGCAGGCGAATGATCTCATGCTGGATCCTGGAGGTATCCTGTGCCTCATCCACATGAAAATAGCGGTATTTCTGCTGCCATGCCTGCAAAAGCTGGGGCTGCGAGCGCAGAATCTTCAGACCATAGACCATCTGGTCATCGTAATCCATCAGCCGGTTGTCCAAAAGCAGCTTGCGGTAGGCATCAAACAGCTTGAAAAACTGCTCGCCGTCCTCCAGCTGCTGGATATCTTCATCGGAAAGCATGGAGTTTTTGCAGTAGGCAATGCGGGTCTTGCTTTCCTCCAGATCACTGTCGGTGGGAAAACCACGGTTGGCGCGTTTCCAAGCTTCCCGCACCAGTCGCGTGCTTTCTGTTTCGTCGCTGACAAGCTGAAAAGCTTGTCGGCCGGTCAGCTGCTCAAACTGCCGGATGATCCGGGCACACATACCGTTGATGGTGCGGAATTCCAGCCTCGGGGCGTATTCCTCCCCAAAGGTTTCGGAAAATCTACGGCGCAGATCGGCAGTGGCCGCCACCGTATAGGTCACCGTCAAAACCGCCTGGGGCGGCACCTGACGGCAATAGAGCAGATACCCGATCCGCGCCAGCAGCGCGGTGGTTTTACCACTGCCGGGCACAGCCAGCAGCAGCACCGGCCCTTCGGTCTGGCAGACGGCAGCCTCCTGCTGTTTGTCCAGCCGCAGGGAAAACTGCTGTCGAAAGGCTTCAAAGGTCATCATTTATGACGATACAGACGCTTGTTGTCCAGCGCGAAGATCCGGTCGGAAAACTGTCCCACCTCGGTCTTGTCCAGCACCTCCCGATAGATCTCCATCCGGCTGTCGATCAGGTCGATGTAAGACAGCAGCTCGGCCTCGGCACACTGGGGCAGTACGGCAGCGCCAAACTCGGGCTCGCCGTGGTGGGACAGAATCATATGCTGCAGCAGCATGGCACGGTCGGAAGGCACGTTGCAGGCGGCACACACCTCGGCTGCCTGCTGCGCCCCCATCACCAGATGTCCCAGCAGCTGACCCTCGGTGGTATAGTCGGTGACCAGACCGGTCTGGGATACCTGAAACTCCTGAATCTTGGCAAAATCATGCAGGAACGTGCCTGCCAGCAGCAGATCCCGATCGAGGAAATCCCCATACAGCCCCGCCAACCAGACGGCAGTTTTCATCATGGTGACGGTGTGCATCAGCAGGCCGTTGACAAAGCCATGATGGACGCTTTTTGCGGCAGGAATGGTGGTAAATGCCCGCTGATGGCGGCGCAGCATCTCCCGGCAGACAGCCTGCAGGCCTGCATCCTCCATGGATGCCAGCATCCGCTCCAGTTCCTCCATGGTACGCTGCACGTCCAGCGGCGCAGTGGGCACCAACAGGCTCAGATCATAATGATCGTTCTCCTGTGCCAGACGGATGCGGTCGGCAGTTACCTGCAGCGCCCCTTTGAAATCGGACACCCGCCCCACCAGACAGACGACTTTGCCCTCATCCTCATGAGAAATAGGTCCGCTGTAGTCCCACACCTTCAGTTCCACCGATCCGGTACGGTCGGTGAGGATGCCTGCAAGATAGGGCTTGCCTGCCGCAGTGGTGCGGAGAGATGCCTGCTTGAGCAAATAGAAGCCCGAAAGATTCAATCCGGGCTGAATATCACAAAGATTCATAAGAAATCTCCTTTGTTCTCAGAATACTCTTATCATACCTTACCGCAGGGTGAAAGAAAAGTAAATTTTGCAAAAATTTGCGATAGGACGCCCTACTTCGAGGGATAACGCTTTCTTTTTCACTGCAACTGTGCTACACTGACGATAGCGCAAGGAGGTGGCCTATGGCATCGTGGAAAACCGGTCTGCAGGTGATCCGACAGCTGGTCAAGCGGTATTTTCGGGATCACGTGGGGCAATCGGCAGCGGAACTGGCCTATTATCTGCTGTTTTCCCTCTTTCCCCTGCTGATTTTTATTTATGCAGCCATCAGTATGCTTCACCTGTCGCCTCAAATACTTGCCGATACGCTGGGCAGCCTTTTGCCGCCCCAGGCCGCCGATCTGGTCATCACCTATCTGAGTCACATTCAGGGGCTGGATACCCCGCTGCTGCTGTATGCCTGCCTGTTTTTGACAGTTTATGCCGTATCCCGTGCTGCCACCTCGCTGATCCGTTCGCTGACCCACGCTTATCGGATCAGCCGACAGAGCCGCTTTAGCTTGGCTGCAGGCATCGGCCTGACCCTGCTGCTGCTGGCCTCTTTGGTTGCATTGATGCTGCTGATGGTGGTCAGCGAGACCCTGCTTCTGCAGATCGACCGCTTTATCACCCTGCCCGATCTTCTGATCCGGCTGTGGAATCTGCTGCGGGTGATGGTGGCACCGGTGTATATGCTGTTGGTGTTGACCGGTCTTTATGCTACGGTGGGCTATCGGCATTATCGACTGCGTCAGGCGCTGCCCGGTGCGGTTTTTGTGGTTCTGATCGGCTTCGGTGTGTCCTCGGCCTTCAGCTATTACATCACACACGCTGCAAGATATTCCGTTCTGTATGGCTCTCTGGCGGCCTTTATGGTACTGATGCTCTGGCTGTATCTGATGAGTGCGGTCATCATTCTGGGCGGAGAGCTCAATTATATTCTGGCAAATCGAAACAACATTGTGGGCAAAGGAGAATCAATATGAGCAAGACCATCGCCATCCACATTTCTTTCTACAACGACCGTTGGGAAAGGGTCATTTCCGAAGGTATCCGCAAGCTGGGCTATGAGCCCCGGTTCCTCAACGACGACGAGGTAAAGCTGGAGGACATTCAGGACTGCGAGATCCTGTTTGGTATGTTCCCGCCCGAACTGCTGTCCCAGTGTCCCAATCTGCGCTGGATGCAGTGCTCCTTCGCCGGTGTGGACAAATACACCAAGCCCGGCGTGTTCGCCTCTCCCGAAGTTCTGCTGACCAACGCCTCGGGCGCTTACGGCATCACCATCGCCGAGCACATGATCTGCGTGCTGCTGATGATGATGCGCCGGATGCCCGAATATCAGGCGCTGATCGCCGATCGTGGCTGGAAAATCATCGGCGATATCCGCTCCATTTATGACAGCACGGTGACCATCGTAGGCATGGGCGACATCGGCTCCAACTTCGGTCGTCGGCTGAAGGCCATGGGTGCTACCGTCCGCGGCGTGCGCCGCACCATGCAGGACAAACCCGACTGGTGCGATGAGGCCTATACCATTGATCAGCTGACCGAGGCTGTCAAAGGCGCTGACGTGGCGGCCTTCTGTCTTCCCGGTACCCAGAACACCCAGAACATCCTGAACAAGGAGATTCTGGACGCTATGGAGCAGGACGCCTATGTGATCAACGTAGGCCGCGGCACTGCCATCGATCAGCAGGCGCTGTACGACGCCCTCAAGGCGGGCAAGCTGGCAGGCGCGGCGCTGGATGTTGCCGTTCCCGAGCCCCTGCCCCAGGATCATTTCCTGTGGGATGCACCCAATCTTCTGCTGACTCCTCACGTTTCGGGCAATATGTCGCTGGCAAAAACCTGCCAGTTGGTCATCGACATCTTCCTGCGCAATCTGGAGCACTGGACAAAGAAGGAGCCCATGGAGCACCTGGTGGATATCAGCCAGGGGTATTGATTTAGAAAATCTTAATCATTTCCGCAGGCTGCTCTTAAACCCCATATGTTACCATACCTCCATCAGTTCATGATGGAGGTATTTTTCATGAAGAAGAAACGGAAACGGCTTTTATGTCTTTTGCTATGTCTGCTGCTGCTTTGTATCCTGCCGCGCCTATGGCAGCAGGGACGAAGCTACTGGCGGGAATGGAGCTATGACAGCCGAACGCACAGTCCCGGCGAGAAATTGGTGATGGATTATGCCAAGGCACACGATTACAGCCTTCGGGACTGGCCGGAAAGCCTGATCGCGCTGCTGGATCGCAACCCGGAAACCGAGGATTTTGTCCTCTCTTACCCTGCCGAGCAGGATCTGGAGCGTAAGATCGATGTATCAAACGAGCTTTCCGGCGACAGCGTCCCCCTGTTTCTGCAATGGGACAAGCGATGGGGCTATTTGCAGTATGGCAGTGATCTTGCCGGTCTGACCGGCTGCGGCCCTACCTGCCTTTCCATGGTCGCCTGTTACCTGACTGGCGATGCCACCCATTCCCCGGATAATATGATCCGCTTTGCACTGGAAAACGGTTACTGCAGTCCGGGAAACGGCTCCTCTTGGACACTGATTTCCCAGGGAGCCGCCAAGCTTGGCCTAAGCGCCGTCGAGCTGCCGTTGGTCAAAAAGACGATCTTGTCCCATCTGGAGGCAGGCCGTCCGGTGATCTGTGTTATGGGTCCGGGTGATTTCACTGCGACCGGACACTTTATTGTTATGACCGGGCTAAAGGACGGTTTGATTTGTGTCAACGACCCCAACAGCAGAGCAAACTCTCAAAAGCTCTGGGATTTTGATCAAATCAGCGATCAGATCCGCAATCTCTGGGTGATCCAGAAATAGAGAACGCCCCTGTTCGCTTGAACAGGGGCGCTCCTTATGTCAGATGTATTGTTTCACCGTGGCGAATCTCCCGCCAGTGGGTGGTATTTTTAAACAGTGCCAGCACCTGCAGCGGCAGCCAGGAAGCCATAAATACCGGAAACAGGGCGACCGCCTTCCAATTGCGCCTTTCTCTCGCACGGCAAAGCAGTGCCAGCAGTGCGCCAAATACTGCACATCCAAGCCAATAAAGTGCCAGCATCTGCAAAAATGTCCAACAGGAAAATCCATCCTCCGTGGCAGTAAAAAGCCGACTGACAGCCAATAAAAGCGCCGAAACCGGCTGCAGTTGCGCCGTCATCAAAAACAACACCATATCCCAGCGCAAGGCAGACATCTTCTGCCCCATCAGCCGGGGGATCATGGCTCTGCCTACCTGCATTACGCCGCTGCACCACCGCTTTCGCTGATGGAGCGACACCCAAAAAGAACAGGGTTCCTCGTCATAGGTCAGGGCATCGGGCGCCCACCAGACCCGGATACCTGCCATGGCGCATTGTGCCGAAAATTCCGCATCCTCTGCAATGGTTCCGGTGTTCCAGCCGCCCAGCTGCTCCAAAACCGTCCGATGTACCGCAAATCCGGTGCCGATCAGCTTTGCCGAAAGGAACCCGTTTGCCCGCGGGCGGTTGAACAGCAGGTCAAATCCTGCAAAATACAGGTCATAGCAGCCGGACACCCAGGAATCCTTGGGATTCCATGCCGCGTGCCGCCCCTTGACAACCCTTGCACCGGCGCAAAAGGCATCGTTGGTCTTTTGCAGATACTGCCTGTCCACCACATTATCGGCATCAAACACCAGAAAGGCATCGTATTCCTTCCCTTCCAGCTGACAAAAGGCCTGCCGCAGGGCATCCCCCTTTTGCCGTACAGGATAGTCACACAGCAAAATGTTGGCACCGGCCTGAAAGGCGGCATTTGCCGTGTCATCGGTGCAGTTGTTGGGTACAACGTAAACATCAAACAATTCTTTGGGATAATTCTGGTTCAAGAGACTGCTTACCAATCGTCCGATGACGGCTTCCTCATTTCGCGCGGCGATCACTACGGCAAAACGGGTGACGGGCGGCGCGGCTGCCCAATGTGTTTGCCTGCAAAACATCCATCGCAGGGCGATGAATGCAAAATATACCGTGGTAACTTTCAGCAGCAAACCGATCAGCGTGAACACATGAGAGATTTCCATATTGCTGCCTCCTTTCTGAGAAAGAAGCATAGCAAAGGATCTTTAAGAACACCGCAGAATCTTTGTTAAGAATGGTTTAAGCTACCATTCTTAAGAATTATTTAATGATTTTTCCACTGTTCTCTTAACCGCTGTTTTGATACAATGGACACAGAGAACAACACGGGGAGTGAGATCCGTTATGTATAATATTTTGATTTGCGACGACGAAAAGGACATCGTTGCCGCGCTGAAGATTTATCTGTCCTCACAGGAAGATTACCGTCTGTTCGAGGCCTACACCGGCAAACAGGCGCTGGAGGTCGTGAAAAATCATGACATTCAGCTGATCCTGATGGACATTATGATGCCGGAAATGGACGGCATCGCCGCAACAGCCAAGCTGCGGGAACATTCCAACATTCCCATCATCCTGTTGACGGCAAAAAGCGAAAGCGCCGACAAGGTATTGGGGCTGAACACCGGTGCCGACGACTACATCACTAAGCCCTTTGACCCCATGGAGGTGCTGGCACGGGTGCGGTCGCAGCTGCGGCGCTATACCCTGTTGGGTGCGCAGGTACAGGAACCCGACACCTACACCATCGGCGGCATCGAGCTGAACGATCGGGACAAAAGCGTGACGGTGGACGGCCAGCCGGTAGCACTGACTCCCAGTGAGTACGGCATCCTACGGCTGCTGATCAAGAATCCCGGACGGGTCTATTCCTCCTCTCAGATCTATGAGCAGGTGTGGAACGAAGCCTCTCTTGGCTCGGAACATTCGGTGGCGGTGCACATCCGACACCTGCGGGAAAAGGTGGAGATCAACCCCTCCGAGCCCCGATACATCAAAGTAGTCTGGGGGCTGGGCTATAAAATGGACAAGGAGGGACGCTGATGAACCGCTCCTTGACCCACTCTCTGCCTGCCAAGGTTGCCGGCATCTTTCTACTGGTGATTCTGGCAGCCCTCATTGCCCTTTCGGGATGCGCCACACTGGGCGGACTGCATTACGGCATCTATGACCGTGGTGTGAGCAGCTATTATGATACCAGCAACTGCCGCTCGGAAATGATCGACGATCTGCATGAGATCTATTATTTGATGGAGAACGGTGTCACGAACCTGTCCGACCTGGGATATTACAGCAGCTTTGAAAACTGCAACTTACGGTTTGCCGGGTACAGCGCCAAAACCGGGCAGTAT
>JAGAVA010000165.1 GCA_017620505.1 Clostridia bacterium | reverse complement strand
TCCATGGAGCCGAACATGGGGATCTCGCCCTCGCCCTGGATCTCCTTCGAGGCGATGCAGCCGTCGGCGGCGGCAGAGCACACCACCAGGCCGCGGCGGCGCAGCAGGTTCAGATGGATGACGCCGCCGATGGAGGCCGACAGAAAGCCCAGTGCGGCGATGGTCAGGCCGAAGCTCCGGCCGCCCGTAAAGCCCAGTCCCTCATAAATGATGCCGTAGTTCAGGGCCTGACCGGTGCCCTGACCGTAGCCAAAGGGCAGCAGCACACCGGCGGCAGGGAAGTTGAAGTCGGCGATCAGCCAGACGGCCAGCAGGGAGACGCCCATGCCCAGAATGGCCTGCAGCAGATAGGTTGCCACCGTGGTGACACCGCTGTTGAAGATCTCAATGGTGCGGGTCTTGGTCATCTTGCCGCTGCCGCTCTTGAAGGTGGAGGCGATAAAGCCCAGCGCCAGAGCGTGATAGGTGATGATCTCCAGCGCGGCAGAGCCGTTGCCGCCGAAAAATCCCGTGTCAAACATGGCCTTGCCGGTGCACAGGGTAAAGACCGAGGAGATCACCAGCAAAATGCCGCCGCCCAGCACCGAGGAGGGGATCAGGGATTTTTCCAGACCGGGGATGTATTTTTTCAGAAGATTGGCTGCCAGCAGGCTGAGCAGCAGAACGGCCACCAGATTGAAGGGGCCCCAAACACTAAAGTCCCAAAAATTCGACATGTTCATTCCCCTTTACGATATTTTTGTGGCGGTAGAACAGGTTGACATATTTCAAACCGTTGAACCGCTTGTCACCCTTCAGCTGGAAGAGCTCGTCGCCGAAGTAGATGTTCACCTTGTTTTTGCCCAGCACGGTGAAGGCCAGGGTGTCCTCAAACCGGAACACCAGCTCCTGCTCCGTGCCCTCGTCCAGGGTGATGCGGTCGCCGTACAGCCGGATGGCGGCCTTTTCCCGCAGAAGCTCCTTGTCCTTGTAGACGATGACCCGGGAGAAGGCGGCGGTGTCCTCATAAAGAGGAGTGTCCACATGGTTCCGGGTGTCCAGCTTGTTGACAAAAGCACACTGGTAGTCGTACCACTCCGTGGTAAAGCGGAAGGGGAAGTTCCCCTGGACGCTCTCCAGCTCCCGGGTGGGCAGATACCGGGCGGTCATGCCGCATTTTTTGCACTGCACCAGGTCGTCGTGGCTTTCAAAGGTGGTCAGACCGCAGTGGGGGCAGACATAGAAGGCCCGCTCCAGATATTCGGCCAGCTTCTGGTGCACAAAGGGGCCGCCGGAACAGCCCTCGTCCACGTACAGGCCGTCGCGGATGACCTCGCCCAGCTGGTCCTCGGTCATTTCGGCGTACTGCTCGGGCTCAATGACTTGGGAAATGTAGGCCCGCATCCTGCCCTTTCGCACCACGTCGCTCCACCGGGGATGGACGCCGTAGCCGCCCTCGATGCGCAGCAGGGCGATGGGGAGCTTGAATTTCTTTGCCATCTTGACGATGGCGGGGTTCATGTACTCGGTTTTGCCGCTGTAGGTACGGTTGCCCTCGGGGGCCAACGCCAGCGTGCCGCCCTCCTTGATGACCTTCAGGCAGTTGCGGACGGCCCGCACGTCGGTGGTCTGCTTTTTGATGGGGATGGGGTTGACCACCCACTTCAGCAGGGCGGAGATCCAGCCCTTGGAGAACAGATCCTCCGAGGCAAGATAATAGACCGGCCCCTGAAAGGCCATGCCCACGAAGAACTGGTCGAAGGCCGTCTGGTGGTTGAACAGCACCAGATACTGCCGGTCGCCCTGCTCCCGGAAGGGCTCTACCGTCACGCCGTATTTCCAGCGGCAGTAGGTGCCCAGAAAGGGCCGCACCAGAGCGGTGATCACCCGATGGCGGGGTTTCATCCAGGTTTCTTGTTTGCTCATAATACTCTCTTTTCTCGTAAAAAATGATGGTAGATCGTTGGGTTTATGGTGGGGGAAATCCCCCGTCCCCAGGGGGTATGCCCTCCCCGGCCAGGGGGACCGCAGTCCCCCTAAGCAGGTGGTCGTCAGGGGTCTGGGGCACATCGAAAGTGCCCCAGCGGTCTTTGGGTACTTTCCGCCGGTGGAAAGTACCGCGCCGCAGGCTTTGTATTAGCTTCTGCCAGTCAGAGCGTGACAATTTCCAGAACCCACTGTTCCAACCCCACATTTTCTTTTCGTCCCGCCGAAAAGAAAACGTGCCGTTGACGGTACAAAAGAAAAGGGCGGCCGGGGGAGCCG
>JAGAVA010000164.1 GCA_017620505.1 Clostridia bacterium | reverse complement strand
TTTACGCGTGCAACAGGCATTGCCCCGTTCCGACCTGGAACGGGGTGTTTCGCCTGTATATTTGTCAATGCGACTTTTTTATGCCTGATAGACGATCTTGCCGTCCACGATGGTGCAGGCAGATTGGGCAGCCAGCACGGTCATGGGGTCAGCAGTCCAGATGACCACGTCGCCGTCCTTGCCAACCTCCAGAGAGCCAACACGGTCACCGATGCCGGTGAGCTTGGCGGCGGCGGAAGTAATGGCCTTCCAGCTTTCCTCATAGTCCAGACCGGCGTTGTGAGCCAGACCGGCGCACATGGGCAGATACTGGATGGGGATGACAGGGGCATCGGTGATGATGGCGATGTCCACGCCGGCTTCCCGCAGCACCTTGGGGGTGTCAAAACTCTTGTTGATTAGCTCGATCTTGCTCTTGCCGCCGAAGGTGGGGCCCACAAAGGCGGGCAGGCCTTCCTTGGCCAGCTCGTCGGCAATGAGTGCGCCGTCGGTGCAGTGATCCAACGTCAGCTTGACCCCGAATTCCTTGGCGATGCGGATGGAAGTCAGAATGTCATCGTGGCGGTGGGCGTGTGCCTTCAGGGGCAGTTCGCCCTTCATGACGGGGATCATGGACTCCAGCTTGAAGTCGAAGCCGGGGTTTTTGCCGGCTTCCTTGTCCTCCATGTAGCGGCGGGTCTTGAACAGCAGCTCCCGCAGCAGGGCGGCAGTGCCCATACGGGTCATGGGAGCCTTTTTGCTGCCCTGACCGTAACAGCGCTTGGGATTTTCGCCAAAGGCGCACTTCATGGCCAGCGGCTCCTTGACGATCATGTTGTCCACCCGCTTGCCGGCCAGCTTCATGGCAACAAAGGTGCCGCCAACCACGTTGGCGCTGCCCGGACCGGTGCAGACAGTGGTAACGCCGCCCTGCAGACCCAGGCCGAAGGCCTCGTCCATGGGGTTGATGGAGTCGATGGCACGCATCTGGGGGGTGATGGGATCCACGATCTCATTATAGTCGCGGCCTTCCCAGCCCATGCCCTGATTATCCAGACCCACGTGGCAGTGAGCGTCCACACAGCCGGGGGTTACCAGACGGCCTTCCGCGTCGATGACCTGAGCACCTTCGGGACAGACGATGTCAGCGCCCACAGCGGCGATCTTACCGTTGTCGTCGATGAGAATGGCACCGTTTTCAATATCGGGGCCGGCCATGGTTTTGATATAACCGTTTTTGATGTAAAGCATAGAAAATACCTCCTTGAAACTGGGATAAGGGGTGCCGTTCCACCTCATCCGTCACGCTTGCGCGTGCCACCTTCCCCTCAAGGGGAAGGCTTATTTGGCGGGGGGAGTGAATTTGTTGAACTCCTGCATGGCGTGATCCACGCCATGCTCCAGCAGATCGTACACGGCGTCGGGCACCGCCTTGCAGGCGGCAAAGGTGTCGCTGTCCATGGCGGACAGAACGAAATCCACCATCTCCTCGCCGTGTTCTTTATCGGGCTTGCCGATGCCTACCTTGATGCGGGGGAACTTGTCGTTCTCCAGCAGGTAGACGATGTTTCGCATACCGTTGTGGGTGCCGGCGGAACCGCTTTTCCGGATGCGGATGCGGCCGGGGGCCAGATCGGCGTCGTCAAAAATGACGATCAGCCGCTCGGGGGGCACCGAAAAGGCCTGCATCATATCCCGGACGGCCTCACCGGACAGATTCATATAGGTCTGAGGCTTCATCAGCAGGACAGACTTGCCGGCGATGGTGCCGGTACCGTAGACCGCCTTGCACTTGGTCTTGGTCAGACGGCCCAGACCAGCCTTTTCTGCCAGAAGATCCAGCGCCACAAAGCCCACGTTGTGCCGGGTCATTTCATATTTGCTGCCCGGATTGCCCAGTCCGCAGATGATATAGTCCACGTTCTGGGGTTCGCTTACTTTCTTACGTCGAAAAATAGGGAAAACTCCTTTTGATAACGGCGGGAAACCCGAAGATTTCCCGCCGTATGATGTGTTTTAGTTATACAGATCGGAGATGGCGTGCTCGTCGTAGATACGATGGATGGCCTCTGCAAACAGGTCGGCCACGGTCAGCATCTCGATCTTGTCGATGGCCTTTTCACCCTCCACGGGGATGGTGTCCAGCAGAATCAGCTTGTCGATAACGCTGTTCTGCAGACGCTCGATGGCGGGGCCGGACAGGACGCCGTGGGTGGCGCAGGCGATGACCGACTTTGCGCCGCCGCGCTCCACCAGAGCCTTGGCGCCGTTGCACAGGGTGCCGGCGGTGTCCACCATGTCATCCACCAGAATGACGTTCTTATCCTTGATGTCGCCGATGATGTTCATGACCTCAGACACGTTGGGCTTGGGACGGCGCTTGTCCACGATGGCCATGGGCAGATCCAGCTTGTCGGTGAACTTGCGGACACGGGTGACAGAACCCAGGTCGGGAGAAACCACCACATAGTCGGGGTTGTTGGTACCGATCTTGTCGTAGAAATACTGGGTCAGGATCTTGGTACCCAGCAGGTTGTCAACGGGGATGTCGAAGAAGCCCTGGATCTGGTTGGCGTGCAGGTCCATGGTCAGCACCCGGTCAGCACCGGCGGCTTCCAGCATATTGGCGCACAGCTTGGCAGAGATGGGATCGCGGGGACGGGCCTTGCGATCCTGACGGGCGTAGCCGAAGTAGGGCATGACGGCAGTGATGCGGTTGGCGGAAGCACGACGGCAGGCGTCGATCATCACCAGCAGCTCCATGAAGTTGTCGTTGACGGGGCAGCAGGTGGACTGGATCAGGAACACGTCGCAGCCGCGAACAGACTCGTTGAAGTTGACGGATACCTCGCCGTCAGCAAACTGCTTGACGGTGCAGTCACCCAGCTGCAGACCCATTGCGTCGGCGATTTTCTGTGCCAGAGCAGGGTTGGAATTGCCGGTGAACAGTTTCAGTCTTCCGTGAGGACCATGGATGTACATGTGGATTACCCCCTATGTTTCTTTATAAATATGTTTGTTAAAAATGCGTTCGATTAAAGTTTGCCTTCGTCCCGGCGCTTTTTTGCCCACAGAGGCTTGACGGTGGCACGGGCACGGGCCACAACCAGCGCATCTTCGGGAACTTCCTCGGTGATGGTGCCGCCGGCTGCCAGATAGGCGCCCTTGCCCACCTTGACGGGAGAGACCAGATTGACGTTGCAGCCGATGAAAGCGTGATCCTCCACCGTGGTACGGTACTTTTTCTTGCCGTCGTAGTTGACGGTGACCACGCCGCAGCCAACATTGATGCCCTTGCCAAAGTCACTGTCGCCGATGTAGGTCAGGTGAGAGACTTTGGTGCCGTCGCCGATGGTGGAGTTTTTCAGCTCCACGAAATCGCCGATGCGTGCTTTTTCACCGATGACACAGCCGGGACGGATGTAAGCAAAGGGGCCGACGGTGGTATTGTCACCCACCGAGCTGTCGGTGATCTGAGAGGCATTGACGGTGACGTGCGCGCCGATTTTTGCACTCTTCAGCAGGGCGTTGGGGCCGATGACCGAGCCTTCGCCGATGACGCTTTCGCCATAGATCAGACAGCCGGGCAGAATGGTGCAGCCGGGAGCCAGAGAGGCCTTGGGGCTGATGTGGGTGGTGTTGGGATCCACCAGCATGACGCCCTTCTGCATCCAGAACATATTGATGCGGCGGCGCAGCTGTTCCTGCACCACATAGGCACTTTCGGTGTTTTCCACCACCATGCCCTCGCCGGGGCCGGCCTGAACCTGCGCCAGATCGCCGGGCAGGTTGGACAGATCGGCTTTCTGCAGTGCATCGGCCTGTCCAAAAACAGCCAGCGGTGCGCGACCTGCCACCAGACAGGCAGGTTCGGTCTGGCTCACCAGACGCACCACCGTGTCGGCGCTGATACCTGCGGCAGGAGCCAGGAATAAAAGGGTCTGGCCGTTGCCAGCCTTTTTCCAGAAGTCGGCGGTGGTGATCTCGCAGCCTTCGGTTTTGTCAGATGCCAGATAGAGCTGGCCGCCGGCGGCCTCTACCGCCAGAGACAGGTGCTCCAGAATGGTGCAGGAGAGCATCTCCCGCTGATAATCGCCGGCCTTTCCCAGTGCCAGCGCATAAAAATGAGCCATGGGTGTCGCTCCTTTCCTGTAAGAACGGAAAAACGGAATCTGGGCGCAACAAAAAACAGGGGTCTGCACCCATGATACAAGTATAGCAGGTAGCGCGGGAAAATTCCACCTCTTTTTGCTTTACGATTGCAACATTTTTTGCTATAATCTGTCCACGAAGAAGTTTTTTTGACAGGAGGGAGCAAAATGGACGGACAAAAGCTGCGGGTCAGCAAACAGGGGCGGGAGGCCATGGCTGCTCTGGCACAGCTGCGGGACGGCGACGCTGCCCTGCTGTACGCTCTTGCTGCTTCCTGTGACGGTGGATGCACCCTGCCGCAGGCAGCGCAGACGCTGGATCTCAGCCCGGAACGGGTAAAAAAAGCATCTCAGCTGCTGCTGGTGTACGGTCTGGCGGTCAATCATACCGCACCGCCCCCCAGAACTGAAATGAATTATCCCGCGCAGGAATTGGTGGCTGCCCGGTCGGGGGATGCGGCCTTTTCCGGTCTGTGTGATTATTTTGAGGCTTCCATCGGGCGAATCCTCAACCGCCGGGAGCTGGAAACCCTGCTCAACGTGTATCAGGCACTGGCACTGCCCCCGGAGGTGCTCACCCTGCTGATGGGCGACTGTGCACAGAGAGGGCGGCTCACTGCCCGGGAGGTGGAAAAGCAGGCCTACCGCTGGTATGATCTGGGGCTGGACAACTACGAGCAGGCGGCAGCCTATCTGGCACGCCAGCGGGAAAAACAAACCCGGGGCGCAAAAGTGTTGGCATTGCTGGGTATCCACGACCGCCTGCCCGGTGAGAGTGAGCAGAAATATATTGATAAATGGGACGAGATGGGCGTTACCGACGACCTGCTGCGGCTGGCCTATGACCGCACGCTGCTGGGGGCCGGACGGCTCAGCTGGCCCTACTTGCACAAAATCCTTTGTGCGTGGAAGCAGCAGGGCTTCCGCAATGCCCGGGATGTGGAAACGGCGGCTGCTGCCGGAAAACTGCGGCCCGGACAGCCTGCACCGGTGCAGGAGCCGCTGGAGACCGTGATCCTGCGCAAGCTGCAGGAAAAACGCCAGAGCCGTGCGGTGGCGGTGGAAAACCGCAAGGAAGAGCTGCGGCGACTGTCGCCCGAATATGTGGAGAACGAAAGCGCCATGCGGCTGTTTGCCTCCAAAATGGCCCGATCCCGGCCTTCCGAAAAGGCCAAAATGGCGCAGGAATATCAGCAGTATGTGGCGCGCCAGCGGGAAATTCTGGCATCTTTAGGCAAGCCGGAGGACTGGCTTCAGGATAAGCCCGACTGCCCCCTGTGTGGCGATCATGGCTATGTAGGCACCCAGAAGTGCCGGTGTCTCATCAAGGCACTGGAAGAGCAGGGTGCGACGGTATAAAAAACCGCCACCTCATCCGCATCGCTTCGCTCAGCACCTTCCCCTCATAGGGGAAGGCAATGTAAGGTATAACAAAACGGCGAGGTCAAGCGACCTCGCCGTAGTTTTTTTGTGTGGATTCAGGCTGCCCGCTGGAAATCGGGGCGCAGGATGACGGGGGCGGCTGCCTGCCGCTTGACATTGCGGTACTTGCGCCGGGGGCGGGTGAACATATCGCCCACCAAAATCAGACCGATGGACAATCCTGCCAGCAAAAACAGGGGCAGCAGGCCGATCTTTCCGCCGTCGGATGCCATAGCCAGAACAAACAGTGCCAGCATGCCGATCAGTTCCATTCTCTTTCCGTGCTTCTTCATAACCATGACCTCCAATCGAACGTTTGTTTTCTTGATGGCTATACTATAGCACACTTGTTCGATGATTGCAAACAATTGTTCGTAAAAATTTCGACAAAATTTCGGTTTTCTTTTTGTGAAACCTATGGTAAACTGTAGAAAAATGACAGGGGAGGACTCCTTTATGAATACTGCTATCATCACCGGTGCATCTTCCGGCATGGGCCGGGAATTTGTTAAAATGGCCGCCGCCCGGGGCGATCTGGATGAGATCTGGGTCATTGCCCGTCGGGAGGAGAAACTGAAAGAACTGCAGAAAGAGGTCAAAGTACCCTTGCACATCCTGCCGCTGGATCTTTTGAAGGCCGAAAGCTATGAGCGCTTTCAGGCCGAGCTGGACAGCAGAAAGCCCAACGTGACCTTTTTGGTGAACGCCAGCGGTTTTGGACGGTTTGCCCGGTATGACCAGATCCCCCTGCAGGATGATCTGGACATGATCGATCTGAACTGCAAGGCTATGGTGAACATCACCAAGCGCACCCTGCCCTTTATGCCCAAGGGCGCCCACATCATTCAGGTGGACTCCCTGTCGGCCTTCCAGCCGGTACCTTATATCGGAATGTACGGTGCAACCAAGGCTTTTGTGCTCAGCTATGCCCGCAGTCTGAATGTGGAACTGAAGGATCGGGATATCAAGGTGATGGCCTTCTGTCCCGGCTGGGTCAAGACCGATTTCTTTGACGGCGCATGGGCGTACTCCAAGGATGCCGTCACCTATTATAACAAACTGTTCACGGCCGAAGAGGTGGTTCGGGTTGCCATGAAGGACAGCGCAAAGGGCAAGGATGTGTGCGTTCCCGGCTTCAGCGTGAAGATGCAGGTGCTGGCCTGCAAACTCCTGCCCCACAGCCTGATCATGAAAATCTGGATGAAACAGCAGAAGCATTAAGGGACAATCCCTCCGGCCTCGCTGCTCTCGGCCACCTCCCTTTCCACAAGGGAGGCTTATAAAGAAAACGCCGCGAAATGCGGCGTTTTTGCATTATTTCTTCTCTTTTTTGTCTGATTGGTCGACCCAGTCGAACAACAGAGCGATAGCAAGCACGGCGGCTCCTGCCCAGAAAGAAATCTGAGCAACGATTTCATAGCGCAGGGAAAGGGCGTTGCCGTCCATTGTCTGAACGCCAAGCCATAAGCCGATCAAACACAACAGATAGCCCAGATTTCTCCAGAATTGTATGGTCATAACCTTTCCTCCTTAGTGGTAGGTTTTGAAAGGGATTCCTCCAGAAGAACGAAGAGGAACAGCAGCACCAGAATGGGCCGCCACCAGAACACCAGATCATTCAGTACAAAGCTGACCCGCAGCATAGCAGTCATGAGGGGTGGCAGAGGCTGTGTGTAATCCAATCCCCGGGTCATGGGAAGATGCAGAAGATACAGTAGATAGGTCAGAAGGTGCATGGCCTGAAAAATCAAAAGCCCGACGCAAAGGGGACGAGGCTGCAGCAGCCGCGAGCGGTCCTCGGCGGGCTGAGGGAGCTGCGGACGGGCAAGAAACAGAGCTGCGGCAGGCCCCAGCAGGGCGGCGCAGTTGAGCGCCATCTGTTGAGGATAGGCAGTTCTGCCCACTTGGAGAAAGGCAAGGTAGCTGGCACCGCTGAAAAGGACACCTACGGGCAGCAGCCACCAAAGGAGCGTTTTTCTGCCGTCAAAGCACAGCATCAACAGGAGCAGCCCCACGAACCCGGGAAGGTAGTTCAAGCCCTCCAGCACAGGCTTCAGATAATCAAACAAAAGACCGCTCAACGGCCCTCTGGCGCCGACGGAAGAAATGCAATAGGTTTGAGGATGGAACAGGATCAGCGTCAGGGCGATCCAAAACAGAGACAGGCGCTTGCGGTGGACTGTCATAGTCATTCCTCCTTCTATCGATATTGAAACTTAAAAATACAAATATGCGATTCCCAGCACAAGAATGACCCCGTAAAGCACGCAGTGCCAGATGCCGGAGCGCTTCCATGCCTGCTCCTCTTCCGGGCTTAGCACAAGAGTTCCCCATTGTCCGCGCTCCATCAGCAGCCGCTTGTGCTTTGAAATATACCAGATCAGCCAGAGCATATATCCCAGGGCAAGCAGCAGAAGAATGATAAACACCACTGCAAGTGCCTTTGAGGTCGGAGAAAGAATGGCCAGCAGACCGGTCAGAAGGATCACGATCATGGGAATGTCTACGGCGATGTAAGCAAACTTGCCAAACAAACGCAGATTCAACGCTTGCTTCTGCGTGGCCGTTTGGATGTCCTTGTCGTAGGCCTTCTGGGAGAAGGCGGCGATCAGGCCCTTGATGGACAGATACCCGATGAAGCAGATCCAGTACAGATCGAACAGCTCGTCGAAGGTCATTACTTTGTAAATGACAAATGCCATGCCAAGCAGAGATGCCAACAGGTTTTTCACGCTGATAAGCTTCATGGAACACGCCTCCTTTATCGGTTGTTAATTCTATGATACCAGAATGGGAACAGAGGCGCAATGAAAGGTGCGGAAATTTCAGATTTTCTTCAGAAATTTCCGGTGATTTACAACGGTTTTCAAGTGTGCTATACTGTTTTTATTGTAAGGAAGGAGGGGTTTCATGTATCAGCCCCTGGCAGACAAGATCCGGCCGCTGGAGCTGGATGATATGGTGGGTCAGCAGCACATCATCGGCCCGGGCGGCCTGCTGCGCCGTATTCTGGAAAGCGGTCATATCCCCAACATGATCTTTTACGGCCCCTCCGGTGTGGGCAAAACCACGCTGGCCCAGATCATCGCCAACAAGACCGACCGCCGACTGGTGAAGCTCAACGCTACCACGGCCTCCACTGCCGATATCAAGGGCGTAGTGTCCGAACTGGATACCTTGTTGGCCCCTCAGGGCGTGTTGCTTTATCTGGATGAGATCCAGTATTTCAATAAAAAGCAGCAGCAGAGCCTTTTGGAGTTTATCGAGAGCGGCAAGATCACCCTGATCGCATCGACTACCGAAAATCCTTATTTTTATGTATACAACGCCATTTTGAGCCGAAGCACCATCTTTGAGTTCAAGCAGGTCACCCCTGCCGAGGTGGCAAAGGCGCTGCGCCGCGCTTTCCAGCTGTGTGCAAGAGAGCGCCACAGCAAGATCGCTCTGGAAGAGGGCGTGGTGGATCATATCGCACAGGGCTGCGGCGGCGACGTGCGCAAGGGCATCAACGCCGTGGAGCTGTTGTGTGCGGCTTCTCCCGTGGAGGACGGCACCATGATGGTGTCGTTGGCCGATGCCCAGCAGGCAAGCCAGAAGAGCGCCATGCGCTATGACCGGGAGGGGGATGCGCATTTTGATATTTTGTCGGCGCTGATGAAGTCCATGCGTGGCTCCGATCCTGATGCGGCGCT
>JAGAVA010000163.1 GCA_017620505.1 Clostridia bacterium | reverse complement strand
GGTCATCGCTTTTTCGCTGGTGCCGCTGATGCTGCTGTTTTCCTGGCGAGCCAGAAAAATGATGCGGGACGCCTTTGCCAAGGCGCGCGTGGAGACCGGCGAGGTCAACGCCAACGTGGAGACCGCCATCGCCGGTATGCGGGTGTCCCGTGCCTATACCGCCGCCGAACACGAGGTGGACAAGTTCATGACGGCCAATGCCCGGCTGATCAAAGCCCGGGAAAAGTCCTATTACGCCATGGGCTACTTCAACTCGGGTACCGGCCTGTTCACCGATCTGATGTATCTGGTGGGTCTGGTGGCCGGCGGCCTGTTTTTCTACTTCGGACGCATCAACGGCGGCGAGTTCACCGCCTATATCCTGTTCATCAACAACTTCCTCAAACCCATCAACCGCATCATTTCCTTCTTCGAGCAGTTCATCAACGGCATGACCGGCTTCCGCCGGTTCCAGGACATTATGGCACAGCAGCCCGAGCCTGAAGATCCCAATGCTGTAAAGCCCTCCCGCCTTGCAGGTGATATCCGTTTCAAGGACGTGAGCTTCCGTTATCAGAACAGCGATGCCGCCGACGGAAAGGAGCGGGTCATCGACCATCTGAACCTGCAGGTCAAGCCCGGCGAGACGCTGGCGCTGGTGGGTCCCTCGGGCGGCGGCAAAACCACCCTCTGCCATCTGATCCCCCGGTTCTACGAGCCCGATTCGGGTGTCATCACCATTGACGGTATGGATCTGCGGACCATCGACCGTTATGCCCTGCGCAAGAACATCGGCATGGTGGCTCAGGACGTGTTCCTCTTTAACGGCACCATTAAGGAAAACATTGCCTACGGCGATCTGGAGGCTTCCGACGAGGCCATCATGGAGGCGGCGAAAAAGGCCAAGATCCATGATTATATCATGACGTTGGAAAAGGGCTACGACACCCAGGTGGGTGAGCGTGGCGTCAAGCTTTCGGGCGGTCAGAAACAGCGCATTTCCATCGCCCGGGTGTTTTTGAAGAATCCGCCCATCCTCATTCTGGACGAGGCCACCTCGGCACTGGACAACGCCACCGAAATGGCCATTCAGGAGTCGCTGGAGGAGCTGGGAAAGGGCCGCACCACCATCGTGGTTGCCCACCGTCTGTCCACCATCAAGCACGCCCATGAGATCGTGGTGCTCACCAAAGAGGGCATCTCCGAGCAGGGCACCCACGATCAGCTGATGGAGAAAAACGGCATCTATGCCGGTTTGTATCAGTATCAGTTCCGGGGTTAAAAAATTGGCTGTCATCCCGAGTGAAGCGAGGGATCTCCCATCGACAGCGGAGATTCTTCGCGGAGCTCAGAATGACAGTCTTTTTTTGCGCCTTGAAGCATATCCTCTCTGCAGGAGGGGAGAATCATGAAACTGAAAAACATCCTTACGGAATACGGATATCTGATGGTGATGGGGCTGTGTCTGGCCTGCAGCGCTGCTCTTTTGATCAGCGTCACCATGGACAAACCCATCGTTGCCATTGCCCAGGAGCACGTGCCGGTGCTGCGCACCGAGAAGGCGGTGCAGGAAGGGGAACATACGGAGGAAACACCCGTGGAAGAAGAAACTGTAAAGCAGGAAGGCTTTCCGGCACAAGCCACGGGTTTTCTGCTGACAGAGGACGCATTGGAAGAACAACTGGGGACTTTTTTGCCGGAAAATTTCCCGGCAGAGGACCTGGACGTGTCCTTTGACGGCGGACTGCTCAGCCTGTCCTTTGACATGAGCCGCGCCAAGCTGAAAAGCTATCTGAAGGAGCAGGGCGTGGAGCTGGGACTCAAACGGGATCTGCTGCTGCAGATGCTGCCCCGGACGGTGGAACTGGAAGCGGTGTTTTCATTGAGCGCCGATCAGAACGGACTGCATCTGACACCGGTGATGCTGACGGCGGGGGAGAAGGCCTTCTCTCTGTCCGGGCTGCCGCAGGATGTGTTTTCCGCTGTGGACAGTGGCCTGAACGCCCTGCTGAACAGCGCCGGGGTGCGCTTTTCCTCGGCGGAGTTTACCGAGGATGGTCTGCTGCTGAAATAAGTGAAAAAAACAATGCAAAAGGGGTGGAAAAACCACCCCTTTTCCTTGCGTTTTGCCACCCTTCATGATACAATATACTGTGAATTTTTATCGATATTTGGAGGCATTATGAGCCGCGAACAGATTGTACTGACCCAGGAAGAACGAAATATCCAGCTGGACTATGCCCAGCGTGTCCGCCAGAGCTATCACGACCGTTTGGGCCGCCAGCCCATGGGCTGCGTGGTGACCTTCGGCTGCCAGCAGAACGAGGCTGACAGCGAGCTGATCCGCGGCATGCTCATCGACATGGGCTTCGGCCTCACCGATGATGAAACCCGCGCCGATGTGCTGATCTTCAACACCTGTGCCATCCGGGAACACGCCGAAATGCGGGTCTTTGGCAACGTGGGTCAGACTTCGCACTATAAAAAGGAAAACCCCGACATGGTCATCTGCGTATGCGGCTGTATGCCTCAGCAGCCCCAGGTGGCCGAAAAAATCAAGAAGAGCTATCCCTACGTGGACATTGTTTTCGGCACCCACGCTTTGTGGCAGTTCCCCCAGCTGCTCTATCGCCGCATCACCCAGAAAAAGCGGGTGTTTGATATTTCCGGCGAAGGCCGTATCTGGGACGGTATGCCCCCCGTGCGCAAGGAAGGCCCCAGCGCCTGGCTGTCCATCATGTACGGCTGCAACAATTTCTGCTCCTACTGCATCGTGCCTTACGTGCGCGGCAGAGAGCGCAGCCGTCATCCCGACGTGGTCATTGCCGAACTGAAAGAGCTGGTGGCACAGGGCTACAAGGACATCACTCTGTTGGGTCAGAACGTCAACTCCTACGGTTTGGATCAGGCGGATTTCCCCGATTTTGCCGGTCTGCTGGAGCGCTGCAACGCCGTTCCCGGCGATTTCCGCATCCGCTTTATGACCAGCCATCCCAAGGATGCCAGCCCCCGGCTGTTCGAGACCATGGCAAAGTGCGAAAAGGTCTGCCACAGCATCCATCTGCCGGTGCAGTGCGGCTCCAACCGGGTGCTGCAGGAGATGAACCGCCGCTACACGGTGGAGCATTATCTGGAACTGGTGGAAAGCGCCCGCAAGTGGATGCCCGATCTGACCATCACCTCCGACATTATCGTGGGCTTCCCCGGTGAGACCGAGGAGGAGTGCGACGAGACCATCGCTCTGCTGGAAAAGGTGCGGTTCGACTCGCTGTTTACCTTCATTTATTCCCGGCGCGAAGGCACCCGGGCGGCAACCATGCCCGATCCCGCCACCCGTCAGGAAAAGCAGAAGTGGTTTGACAAGCTGCTGGCGGTCCAGAATCGCATCTCCCGGGAGAAAAATGCCGAATATGTGGGCAAGACCCTGGAGGTGCTGGTGGACGGCCGCAGCGAAGACCCCAACTATGATCTGACCGCCCGTACCGAGGGCTTTAAGCTGGTGCACATCTGCGGCAGCGAAGATTTGATCGGACAGACCGTACAGGTGGAGATCGAGCGTTCTTCCACCGTGGCGCTGTTCGGGAAGGTGATAAAATGAGCAAGAAAAAGTCCCTGGAAGCCATCAAGGAAAAGGGCTTTACACCCATGATGCAGCAATATCTGGACGTGAAAAACGACAACCAGGATTGCATTTTGATGTATCGGTTGGGCGACTTTTACGAAATGTTCTTTGAGGACGCAAAAACCGTGTCCCGGGAGCTGGATCTGACCCTCACCGGCCGGGACTGCGGACAGGCCGAGCGGGCTCCCATGTGCGGCGTGCCCTATCACAGCGCCGAGGGCTATATCGCCCGCCTGGTGGCCAAGGGCTACAAGGTGGCCATCTGTGAGCAGATGGAAGACCCGGCGCAGGCCAAGGGTTTGGTACGCCGGGAGATCATCCGGAAAATCACTCCCGGCACCGTGCTGGAAAGCTCCATGCTGGAGGAGACCCGCAACAACTTTATCGGCGCGGTCTATCTGGACACCCGGGGCGCCGGTGTGTGCTTCTGCGACATTTCCACCGGCGAGGTCTTCGGCACGCAGCTGAACGGCTCAAGTGTGCAGGCTGAGGTCCTGAGCGAGCTGGGGCGGTTTTCTCCCCGGGAGCTGCTGCTGTCCGACGGCGCTTACAGCTGTGCCGATATTCTGAACTTTGCTAAGGATCGGCTGAACGCCTATGCCGAGCGGGCAGGGGAGTGGCGATTCCTGGAAGAGACAGCAAAACAGGCTGCTGTCAAGCAGTTCCCCAGTCAGGAAATTCCTGCCGAACAGGAGCTTTTGCTCCGGGCGGTGGGCGGTTTGCTGTCCTATCTGCACGAAACCCAGAAGAATGATCTTTCCTATATTTCCCAGCTCCAGATCTACAGCATGAGCCAGTTTATGGAGCTGGATTACACAGCCCGCCGCAATCTGGAGCTGACGAGCAGCCTCCACGGCGGCGAGAAAAAGGGCAGCCTTTTGTGGGTGCTGGACAAGACCCGCACCGCCATGGGTGCCCGTATGCTGCGCCAGTGGCTGGAAAAACCCCTGCTGAATGTGGCCCAGATCACCCGCCGCCAGAGCGCGGTGGAAACCTTTGTCAATGACTTTTTGCTGCGGGAGCGTATCGAAAAGCTGCTGGGCGGCGTCAACGACATGGAGCGCATCGCCAGCCGCATCGTCTACGGCTCTGCCAACGGCCGCGACCTGCGATCCCTGTGGCAGGTCTGTTCCCGTCTGCCCCAACTGCGGGACTGCCTGCAGGGGCAGGAGACCCCTCTTCTGCGTCAGCTGTATGAACAGCTGGACACCCTGGAGGACATCGGAAATCTCATTGATTCCGTCGTGGTGGACGAGCCTCCCTTTTCCGTCCGGGAAGGCGGCCTGATCCGTCCCGGCTACCACGAAGAAGCCGACCGTCTGCGGGATCTGCTGGGGGGCGGCAACGCCCGTCTGGCGGCCATCGAGCAGAAGGAACGGGAGCGCACCGGCATCCCCAAGCTGAAGGTGGGCTACAACAAGGTGTTCGGCTATTACATCGAGTGCGGTCGCGTCCACGCCGATGCCATCCCCGAAGATTACATCCGCAAGCAGACCCTTGCAAACTGCGAGCGTTACATCACCCCCGAACTGAAGGAGCTGGAGGGCGAGGTGCTCTCTGCCAGCGACCGGCTGACGGCGCTGGAATATCAGCTGTTCACCCAGGTGCGGGAATCCATTGCCGCCCAGGTGGAGCGCCTGCAGAAAACCTCCCGCTCCATCGCCTGCGTGGACGTTTTGTGCTCGCTGGCAAAGGTCGCTCAGCAGAATCACTACGTCAGGCCAGACATTGACGACACCGACGTGATCGACATCAAGGACGGCCGTCATCCTGTGGTGGAGCAGGTGCTGGAGGGCGAGCTGTTCGTCCCCAATGACACCCTGCTCAACTGCGGCGACGACCGGGTCTACATCATCACCGGCCCCAATATGGCCGGTAAATCCACCTTCATGCGGCAGGTGGCCCTCATCGTCATTATGGCCCAGATCGGCTCCTTTGTGCCGGCGGCCACCGCACGCATCGGCATCTGTGACCGGGTGTTTACCCGTATCGGTGCCTCCGATGACCTGTTCGCAGGCCGTTCCACCTTTATGGTGGAGATGAACGAGGTGGGCGATATTCTGAAATATGCCACCTCCCGCAGTCTGCTCATTCTGGACGAGATCGGCCGGGGCACCTCCACCTTTGACGGTATGTCCATCGCCCGCTCGGTGCTGGAATATGTTGCCGACAGGAAAAAACTGGGCGCCCGCACCCTGTTCGCCACCCACTACCACGAGCTCTGCGAGCTGGAAGGTCTGGTGGACGGCGTGAAAAACTACAATATTGTGGTGAAAAAGCGGGGCGACGACATTATTTTCATCAAAAAGATCGTCCCCGGCGGCGCAAACGACAGCTATGGCATCGAGGTTGCCAAGCTGGCAGGTCTGCCCGAGGCGGTCATTCGCCGTGCCAAGGCCGTTCTGCAGGAGATCGAAACCCGTCAGCCCCAGGTTCTGCCCTCGCTGGTGGAACCCCGGGAACCCGAAGAGGACGACGGTCAGATCACCCTGGGCGGTTTTGCCGAAAAGGCCATCATCGACCAGCTGAAGGCCGTTTCTCCCGATACCCTCAGCCCCATTGAGGCGCTGACTTTCCTTTATCAACTGACCAAGCAGGCAAAGGAGTGTTGATATGCCCCAGATCTTTCAGATGCCGCCCCAGCTGGCCAACCTGATCGCCGCCGGTGAGGTGGTGGAACGTCCCGGCTCGGTGGTCAAGGAGCTGGTGGAAAACGCCGTGGACGCCGGTGCCAAGCGCATTACGGTGGAGATCAAGCACGGCGGCGTCACCTATCTCCGGGTCACCGACGACGGCAAGGGCATCCTGCCCGAGGACGTGCGAACCGCCTTTTTGCGCCATGCCACCTCCAAGGTGCGCACCGAGGCCGATCTGAACGCCATCGGCACCCTGGGCTTCCGGGGTGAGGCGCTGGCCGCCATTTCTTCGGTGGCAAGAGTGGATCTGTTCACCCGCACCCGGGACAACACCGAGGGCGTGCAGATCACCATCGAGGGCGGCGAAGAGACCGGCTATGGTGAGACCGGCTGTCCGGTGGGTACCACCGTGGTCATCCGCGACTTGTTCTTTAACGTGCCTGCCCGGGCAAAATTTTTGAAAAAAGATGCCACCGAGGGCGGTTATGTGGAAAATATCGTCACCCAGATCGCCGTTTCCCAGCCTCAGGTGGCCTTCAAGCTGATCAAGGACGGGCGGGAAAGCTTTTCCACCCCCGGCGACGGCAAAATGCTGTCGGCCATCTATGCCACCGGCGGCAAGGATCTTGCCGGACGGATGCTGGCGCTCACCTCCGACGTGGGAGAGATCCGGGTCAGCGGCTTTGTTGCGCCGCCTGAGATCACCCGCGCCACCCGGGCACAGCAGAATTTTTACATCAACGGCCGCTGGGTGCGCTCCAAGCTGATGACGGCGGCGCTGGAGGAGGCCTATAAAGGCCGCCTGATGACCGGTCGCTATCCGGTGTGCTACCTGCAGCTGACCGTCCATCCCTCGGCGGTGGACGTGAACGTACACCCCTCCAAGCTGGAGGTCAAGTTCTCCCGGGAAAAGGAGATTTTTTCCGCTGTCTACCACAGCGTCATTTCGGCGCTGGAGGGACGGGATCATCTGGCAGAGCTGAAAAGTGCGGCGCGGCCTGCGCCCCGGGAGGATAACCTGACCGGACAGCAGCAGACCCTGTCTCAGCCCAGCCCCAAGGAACTGCTGGATCGGATGGGCGTGCGCTATTCCGGCGGCACCTTTACCGCTCCCGAAAAGGCGGAGGAAAACCGGCGTGCGGTGGCGCAAAGCCAGTTCCCCACCTACAACGCCCAGCCCAAAGCAACCCCCAAAGAGCCGGAACAGCCGGTGCGGCTGGTCAAGCCCGAACTGGATCTGCCCAAGGAACTGCCTTCCCGCCCCAAGGCGGCACCGCCTTATAACCTTGGCGCTGCAAAGCCTGTGGAAACAACTGCTGTAAAGGCACAGACTGTGACAGAGAAAATCCCCGAAAAACTGCCTGAAATTCCCGTGGAAGCCCCAAAAAACCAGCCTGAACCCCAAAAGAAACCCCTGCCGGAAGTACGGGTGCTGGGGGAGGCCTTCCATACCTATATTATTGCAGAAGACAAGGACGGCCTGTGGCTCATCGACAAGCACGCCGCCCACGAAAAAATGCTGTTCGACAAGCTGAAGCAGGAGCTGGGCGATATGCCTTCCCAGCTGCTGCTGGCACCTCAGCCAGTGACCCTCAGCCAGACCGAAAAGGCTGTCTGTCTGGAGCAGGCAGAACTGCTCCGCAAGGCCGGACTGGTGGTGGAGGACTTTGGACGGGGGGCTCTGCTGGTGCGAGAGGCTCCCATGTATCTGGCGCCCGAGGACATCCCCTTCGTGCTGTCCGACATGGCAGGCCGCCTGCAGTCCCACCGTGGCACGGAAAACGAACTGCTGGAGGAACTGCTGAAGAGCATGGCCTGCAAGGCCGCCGTCAAGGCGGGCATGGTCACCGACACTGCCGAACTGCAGACCTTTGCCCAGACCGTGCTGGCAAACGACGCGGTGCGCAATTGTCCTCACGGACGGCCCTGCGTCACCTACGTCAGCCGCTATCAGCTGGAAAAGCTGTTCAAACGAGTCCTATGAGCAAGAAAATCGTTGTGATTTGCGGCCCTACCGCATCGGGCAAAACCGCCCTTTCCATCGCGCTGGCAAAGGCCTTTGACGGCGAGGTGGTGTCTGCCGACTCCATGCAGATCTACCGCCGGATGGACATCGGCACGGCAAAGCCCACCCGGGAAGAAATGGACGGCGTGCCCCACCATATGCTGGATGTGGCCGAGCCGGGGGAGGCCTATTCGGTCTCCAGGTATGTAGAGGAGGCCACCGCCTGCGTGGAGGACATCCTCGCCCGGGGCAAACTGCCCATCGTCTGCGGCGGCACCGGCCTGTATATCGACGGACTGATCCGCGGCACCGACTACCAGCCTGCCGGCACCGACAACGGCATCCGGGAACGGCTGGAAGGGGAGTGGGAGGCCCAGGGGGCAGAGCAAATGATGGCCCGCCTTGCCGCCGCCGACCCGGACAGTGCCGCACGGCTCCATCTGTCCGACAAGCGCCGCATTCTGCGGGCGCTGGAGGTGTACCTTGCCACCGGCGAGACCATCACCGTCCACAATGCCCGCACCAAAGCCATCCCGCCCCGGTATGAGGCCGTGATGATCGGCCTGAACACCGAGCCCCGGCAGATCCTGTATGACCGCATCGACCGCCGGGTGGGGGGCATGCTGGAACAGGGGCTTTTGCAGGAGGTGCAGAGCCTGCTGGAGGACGGCCTGCTGGAGGGCACTGCCGCCCAGGCCATCGGCTACAAGGAACTGCTGGCCTATTTCCGGGGGGAGATGACCCTGGAGATCGCCGCCGACCTGATCCGGCAGAAATCCCGCAATTATGCCAAGCGCCAGCTCACCTGGTTCCGCCGGGACGAGCGGGTAAAATGGATCGTTTACAACGCTCCCGAAGCGGCGCAGGCCGTTTTACAGGAAGCGACAAATTATTTAACCCAAACCCTCTATAATGGTGGTGTCAAATCCTAAGACTTCGTGTCTTAACAGAAAAGGGGACTACCATTATGGAAAACAAGTGCAATCTTCAGGACACATTTTTGAACGAAGCGCGGAAGGAGCGTATGCCTCTGACCGTCTTTCTCACCAACGGCTTTCAGCAGCGGGGCACCATCGTAGCCTTTGACGGCTACACCGTGCTGCTGCAGTTCGAGGGGAGACAGTATCTGGTCTATAAGCACGCCATCTCCACCATCATCCCCCAGCGCTGTCTGCGGCTGCTGCAGGAGGGATAATACCGCGCTCCAGCACAAGGAGCATCCATGAAAAAAGCAAGAATCAGTACCCTGTTCACCGTTTTGGCGTTGATTGCGGTGGGCATCTACATCCTATATCAGGAGACCGCCAACCTGACCCAGCAGATCCGCACGGTGGATGTGCTGGAGGTGACGGTGGAGGACAAAATCTCCGCCCGGGGAATGTTCGTCCGGGAACAGCTGGTGGTCACGGCCTCCGGCAAAACCGGCACCGCTGAATATCTGGTGCAGGACGGCGACAAGGTCTCCAAGGGGCAGAAGCTGGCCGTCCTCTTTGAGGGCGATGCCGCCCGGGTGGCCTATTCCCAGGCCGATGAGCTGGAAGAACGGCTGGCGGCGGTGGAATACGCCTATTCCATGATCACCAGCGGCGTGGACAGTCAGAAAATGGATCAGCTGATCTTTGACGACATCGCCGCCATCACCGAAAGCCTGTCTCAGGGCGATGCCGGCCGGGTGGGCAGCGATTACAGCGCCCTGCAGCAGCTGGTGGTCAGCCGCGGTGCCACCGAGGACGACAAGGCGGCCTTCGAGGAGCAGATCTCCCAGCTGAAGCAGGAGGTCGCAGGCTATCAGAAGCAGTATTCGGGCAGCAGCAGCAGTCTGCGGGCGCCTGATGCGGGCTATTTTACCGGCGGTCTGGACGGCTACGAGACCGTTCTGACGCCCGAACTGCTGGAAACGGTATCCCCCCAGGAGCTGCAGGCGCTGCAGCCCGCTCCGCAGGAGGGGGTGGGCAGCATTACCACCGGCTTCCGCTGGTATTACGCCGTGGTGCTGGACAAGGTGCAGGCCGACCGGCTGCAGCAGCGCACCTCCCTGGAGGTCTATTTCCCCGAGCTTTCCGCAAAATCGCTGGAAATGCAGGTCAACCGTCTGGAAACGGTGGGGGAGCAGAGTATCCTGGTGCTGGAAAGTACCCGGATGGATCCTCTGTTCCTCACCGCCCGGGAGCAGGATATCGACATCGTGGTGGGACGCCACAGCGGTCTCAAGGTGCCCTCCCAGGCGCTGCGTCAGCAGGAGGGGGCGTGGGGCGTGTTCGTGCTGGACGGCGGCGTAGCTGCCTTCAAGCCCATCACCTGGGATTACAGCACCGAGAGCTATTTTCTGGTGCCCTGCGCGGCCTCTTCCAAAGAAGGGCTGTTCCGCTATGACCGGGTCATCGTCCAGGGGCGGAATCTGGAAGATAACAAGGTCGTTGAGTGACAAAACCTTGAAAATCGTGAACCAACCGGAAACTTTTCCCTCAGTACCTTGACAGCCGGAGGAAAAACCGTCATAATAAAATAAATATAGATATATCGTGGAGGAGTGGGTCTTTGCCCACTTTGCCGTTTGACTGAAAGGAGTCATCATATGAGCTTTATGGACGATCTCAAGCGTTGGGCCAAGGGCGAGGACGACGACGACGAACTGGAAGAGGAACTGGAAGCCGTATCTGCCGGTCCCGGCCGCAGCCGCACCGTCAAGACCGAGGAAGAGAGCACCATCAACATCCCCGTCACCGACTTCCGCCGCAGCAGCAACAACAAGGTGGTCAACATCAATGCCACCACCCAGCTGTCGGTTGTGCTGGTCAAGCCCGAAAAGTTTGAAAACGCCGTGGACATCGCCGATCATCTGCGGGACAAGCGCACCGTGGTGCTCAATCTGGAGCAGACCAACAAGGACGTTGCCCGCCGTCTGGTGGACTTCCTCAGCGGCGTGACCTATGCCCAGGACGGCAAGATCAAGAAGGTTGCCAACAGCACCTTTATCATCACGCCCTACAACGTGGACATTCTGGGCGACCTGATCGACGAGCTGGAAAACAACGGCCTGTATATCTGAGGTGCCCTGCCTGTGAATACCCTGGTGCGCAGTCTGGCACTGCTGCTGATTGAAGTGCTGCAGACGCTGATGCTGGTGATGGCCCTCATGTCCTGGGTGCCCCAGCTTCGGCAGACAAAACTGTATTATATGATCGCAATGGTGGTGGAGCCGGTGATCGACCCCTTCCGCCGCCTGCTGTATCGGATTCCCGGGATGGACCGCTTTCCGCTGGATCTGTCCTTTCTGGCAGCCTGGATGGTATTGTCGTTACTGGCCGGGCTGCTTTGATGCGTCTGTAAAGAGCCATTGTAAGATAGAAATAGAGGGGGTTATTTCATGCTGACTCCGCAGGAGATTCAGGATCAGAAATTTGAAAAAGCCGTATTCGGCGGTTATGACATGGCCCAGATCGACAAGTTTCTGGACACCGTGCTCAGCGACTATTCGTCCCTGTATAAGGAGAATGCCGCGCTGAAGGCCAAGATGCGCGTTCTGGTGGACAAGATCGAGGAATATCGCGCCGTGGATGAGGAACTGCGCAAGACCCTGTATAATGCCCAGATCGCCGCCAAGGACACCGTCAGCCGTGCCCAGGCCGAGGCCGAGCGCATCCTGCGGGACGCCCAGTTCACCGCCAACCGCAACGTCACCGACCTGCAGGGCAAGATCCTTGCCGAAGAAAAGCGTCTGGAGGATGCCAAGCGCCAGAATGGTGCCTACGCGGAAAAGATCCGCAAGGCCATGGAGCTGGGGATTCGTCAGATGGAAGAGGTTCTGGAGATGTCCAAGACCGAGCCCAAGGCCGCACCCGCACCTCAGCCTGCCCCTGCCGCTCCCGTCCGGGAGCAGGAACCTGTGAGCCAGGCCACCGCCATCTTTGAAAAGGTGGTGCAGGTCATGGAGTCGCAGGAGCCTCAGGCAGAGCCTCAGCCCGAACCCGCGCCTGTGGTGGAGGAGCAGGGCATCGCCCTGGATCTGGAGATGGAAGCCCAGCCCGAAGAGACTGCCATTCCTGCCGATCCCAAGAGCGACACCGCCCGCATTTATGGCGACAGCCCCTTTACCCCCAAGCCCCGCTTTAACTTCAACGATATGCGCTTCGGCAAGGAATACGACGCCGACAGCGATAACGAATAAAGAAAGAGAAAACGCAAATCAGGAGATAGAAGAAGAATGGAATACAAAGCAACGCTGAATATGCCCAAAAGCGGCTTCCCCATGCGTGCAGGACTGCCCCAGCGGGAGCCCCAGATGCTGGAGAATTGGAAAAAGATCGACGTTTATAAGGCGCTGGTGGAGAAAAATGCAGACAAGCCCCGGTTTGTCCTGCACGACGGCCCTCCCTTCTCCAACGGCTACATCCACATGGGTCATGCTCTGAACAAGACCCTGAAGGACTTCATCAACCGTTCCCACGCCATGATGGGTTATTACACCCCCTATGTTCCCGGCTGGGACAACCATGGCCTGCCCATTGAGCGCGCCATCGAAAACTCCAAGAAAAAGCTGAATAAGAATATGTCTGTGCCCGAGTTCCGCAAGGCCTGCGAGGACTTTGCCGAGGACTTCATCCAGAAGCAGATGGAAGGCTTCAAGCGTCTGGGCGTGGTGGGCGACTGGGAGCATCCCTATCGCACCATGGACAAGCATTTTGAGGCCCAGGAAGTCAAGGTCTTTGGCCGGATGTTCGACAAGGGCTTTATCTACAAGGGCCTGAAGCCGGTCACCTGGTGCCCCTTCTGTGCCACCGCCGTGGCCGAGGCCGACATCGAGTACAAGGACGATCCCTGTACCTCTGTTTACGTCAAGTTCCCCATGAAGGACGATCAGGGCAAGCTGGGCCACATCGACCACAGCAAGCTGTTCTTCGTAATCTGGACCACCACCATCTGGACCCTGCCCGGCAACCTGGCCATTGCTGTCCATCCCCGCGACAGCTACGCTCTGGTCAAGGCCGATAACGGCGAGACCTATATCATGGCCGAGGCTCTGGTGGAGAAGGTCATGAAGGTGGGCGGCATCGAGAACTACGAGATCGTGGAGACTCACCCCGGTTCCTTCTTCGAATATATGCTGGCCCAGCATCCCTTCCTGGACAAGACCAGCCAGCTGTGCACCGCCGAGTATGTCACCATGGACAGCGGTACCGGCT
>JAGAVA010000162.1 GCA_017620505.1 Clostridia bacterium | reverse complement strand
CTTTGAAGCCGTACTTCTCCTGCACATATTCCTGAATACGCTTATAGGTCGGATGCTCCTTGACCTCGCCGGTTTCCACTTCCATTCTGACTTCAACCGTCAGTGGATTTGTTTCCCGTGACAAGAGGACCACCGTCTCAATATTGGCGGTGCGGGGGAACATATCAAAGGCCTGCACCTTGGTGGGGCGATAGCCGCCCTGCTCAAAGAGCATTTTGGCGTCCCGGGCAAGGCTGGCGCAGTCACAGGAAACGTACACAATGCGGTCGGGCGACATATCGCACAGGGCTTTGACGGCGGCTTCGTCCAGACCCTTTCGGGGCGGGTCTACCACGATCACCCCGGGCCGGAAGCCCTCGGCAGCCATCTTTGCGGCGGCCTGACCTGCATCGGCACAAAGAAAACGAGCGTTTTTAATGCCGTTGCGGGCGGCATTTTCTTTGGCATCTTCGATGGCGGCAGGCACGATCTCCACGCCCACCACGCTCTTGCAGTGGCCCGCCAGCGTCAGGGTGATGGTACCCACGCCGCAGTACAGATCCAGCGCCTCGGTGTTGCCGTCGGGGGAGGCCCACCGGGCGGCGCAGGCATAGAGATTTTCGGTCTGGCGGTGGTTCACCTGATAGAAGGACAGGGGGGACAGCCGGAAGGTGTTGCCCATCAGGTCGTCCTCCAGCCGCTCATCACCCCAAAGGGTGCGGCAACTTAGCCCCAGCACCCGGTTGCCCCGGTCGGGGTTCACGTTGACCACAATACCGCACAGGGTGGGGACGGCCTCTCGGCAGATCTCCACCAGCAGGTCTTCCCGAGGCAGCTTGTCCCGGAGCACCACCAGTGTCAGATGCAGACCGGCACGGCCCTGCCGCACATAAATGTGCCGCAGCAGACCTGCATGGGCAGTCTCGTCATAGGGCTTGACCTTGCACTGGTCCGCCCAGCGGCAGACGGCCTCTGCCAAGGCACAGGCCTCTTTCGACTGCAGTTTGCAGCCCTCCAGCGGAATCAGCTGATGGCTGCGGCTGCGGAAAAAGCCGTAGTTCATGCCGTTTTGCCCCAGACCCACCGGGAACTGTGCCTTGTTGCGGTAGCCTTCGATGTCCGGCGAGCCGGTCACGTCGGGAACGGGCAGGTCAAAGCCGCCGATGCGGGTCATGGCATCGTGAACGCGGCGAGCCTTCAGCCACAGCTCCTCTTCATAGGTCAGATGACGGAAGTCGCAGCCGCCGCACTTGCCAAACACCGGGCAGTCGGCCTTCACACGGTAGGAAGAAGGCTCCAAAATCTCTTCCATTTTGCCGAAGGCATAGTTTTTCAGCACCTTTACCAGCCGCACCTGCAGCTTGTCCTCCCGGGCGGCGCCGGGCACAAAAACCGCCATGCCGTCATCGGTGCGGCCTACGCCCATGCCCTCGGCAGTGTAGCCGTGGATGGTGATGGTGCAAAGATCGTTCTTCTTCATAACTTACTCCGTAACGTATTGGGGAAGTAAAATGTCGGAAAGGTCAGACAGGGGGAGATAAAAATGCTGGGGGCCTGCCGCGTGGGGTGCCAGAGCGTATTCGTTATAGAAAATCAGCAGGCAATCCTCGGTCAGAGCAAAATCCAAGGGATCGTGCAGGGTCATCAGCTGCTCCCGGGCAAAATCATAGTAGAGTACACCGGTTTCGGTTTCCTTTTGATCCATCTGCGCCAGAATCAT
>JAGAVA010000161.1 GCA_017620505.1 Clostridia bacterium | reverse complement strand
TGGAAGTCAAACTGGAAGTCACCGACAACTTTGGTCGGACGCAAACCTTTGCGGAGGGCGGAACGGTGGTTTATGTGCGGGGCAGTGCACCCAGACTGGAACATACACCCATGGCAGCGCCGGTCGTTGGGTGGGAATAAAAACGGAAATGTGCCGGCTGCGGCGATCTCACCCTGCCGGGGACATCGTCACGCCAAGAGCCTCGCTTTGCTCGGTTGCGCTTCGAAATGGCGCTGCGGCGCTGATCTCACCCCTGTGGGGTTCTCGTCCCCGAAACATAAAAATAAGGACACAACGGATGTTGTGTCCTTATTTTTGGTGACCCGCCGGGGACTCGAACCCCGGACCTTCGCCTTAAAAGGGCGTTGCTCTACCAACTGAGCTAGCGAGTCATATTTGGCTGGGCTGGCAGGATTTGAACCTGCGAATGCCAGAGTCAAAGTCTGGTGCCTTACCGCTTGGCGACAGCCCATTATCAATAGGCCTCTGGCGAGATAATGCACACGCTCCTCTTTCGAGGAGCGGTACATCAAAAAGTGGGGTGGATGAGGGGATTCGAACCCCCGGCCTTCAGAGCCACAATCTGACGCGCTAACCAACTGCGCCACATCCACCATGTTAAACTGGCGCGCCTGGAGGGACTCGAACCCCCAACCTACTGCTTAGAAGGCAGTTGCTCTATCCTGCTGAGCTACAGGCGCATTTCAATCAGGAAGATAGGCTGATCATAAAAACTGGAGCAGGTGATGGGAATCGAACCCACGTGTTCAGCTTGGAAGGCTGACATTCTACCATTGAACTACACCTGCGACTGTCAGACTTTCGTAAATCAGCCCTTAAAGTATATAACAGAAAGGGCTGATTTGTCAAGGGCTTTTTTGAGAAAAATGAGAAAAATCTCCGGGCGGCAATGGGCTACCGCCCGGAAGAAATATCAGGCTCGTTCCACAACGATCTGATCGTCACGCATCACAGCGTGCAGAGCATGGATGGGATCGGCGTAGCTGTCCAAAATCAGGTTGGCAGCCTGATCTTCCAGCTGTTTTTCTATCAGACGGCGCAGGTTGCGAGCGCCGTACTTGACCGAATAGCTGTCCTCGGCCAGCTTGTGAGGAACAGCCTCTTCCCAGGTGAGGGTGATGCCGGCGCGAGCCACGCCCTTCTGCAGGTCGCCCAGCATGATGGAAGCGATTTTTGCAAAGTCCTCTTTCGTCAGCTGATTGAAGGAAATGACCTCGTCAATACGGTTGATGAACTCGGGGCGCATGATATCCTGCAGGGCTTTCAGCGCCTTTTCCCGACCCTGCTGGGTGAGGGTGTTGCCAAAGCCTACCGCGCCGTCCCGGCGGTCGGAACCGGCGTTGGAGGTCATGATAATAACGGTGTTTTCAAAGTTCACATAACGACCCTGTGCATCGGTGATGCGGCCATCATCCAGAATCTGCAGCAGTGTGTTGAGCACATCGGGGTGAGCCTTTTCAATCTCGTCAAACAGAATGACGCAGTAGGGGCGGCGGCGCACCTTTTCGGTGAGCTGACCGGCCTCGTCATAGCCGATATAACCGGGAGGGGCACCGATCAGCTTGGAAACGCTGTGCTTTTCCATATATTCGCTCATGTCCAGACGGATGAGAGCATCCTCGGTATCAAACAGGTCGGCAGCCAGCTGCTTGACCAGCTCGGTTTTACCCACACCGGTGGGGCCAACGAAGATGAAAGAGATAGGCTTGCGCTTTTCGCTGATGCCCGCTCTCCGGCGGCGGATGGCGGCGGCCACCGAGTCAATGGCCTCGTCCTGACCGATGATGCGGCTCTTCAGGCGGCCTGCCAGATCCCGCATCCGCAGGAAGTCCTGCTCCTGCACCTTGCTGGCAGGGATTTTGGTCCACAGCTCAATGACCCGGGCCAGATCGTCCAGCGTCACCACCGGAGCAGGCTCCTTGCGCAGTACCGCCAGCTGATCCTCCAGCTGGAGCATCCGGGAGCGGTTCTGAGCGATCTTTTCATAGCGGGAATCATCGTCGCTCTCGGCGTTTTCCAGCTCGGCCTGGGCATCCATGATGCCGTCCAGCTCCTCCTGCAGACGGGGGATGCGGGACAGGGCTGCCGAGCGCAGATTCACATCGGAGCAGGCTTCATCCAGCAGGTCGATGGCCTTGTCGGGCATGAACCGGTCGTTGATATATCGGTGCGCCAGATAAACGGCCTGCACGATGATCTGATCGGGGATGATGACACCGTGATAGGTTTCATAGTAGCCCTTCACGCCCCGGAGAATATCCTCGGTCTCGGACAGAGAGGGCTCGTTGATGACCACCGGCTGGAAACGGCGCTCCAGAGCGGTGTCCTTTTCGATATACTTGCGGTACTCCTTGAAGGTGGTGGCACCGATCACCTGAATCTCGCCTCGGGACAGGGCGGGCTTGAGGATGTTGGCGGCATTCATGGAGCCTTCGGCATCGCCTGCGCCCACCAGATTGTGCACCTCGTCGATGACCAGAATGATGTTGCCCAGCGCCTTGACCTCTTCGATCAGGCTCTTCATACGGCTTTCAAACTGACCGCGGAACTGGGTACCTGCCACCATGGCGGTCATATCCAGCAGCCAGACTTCCTTGTTTTGCAGCTTGTAGGGTACCTCGCCCCGGACGATCTTTTGGGCCAGACCTTCGGCGACGGCAGTTTTACCAACACCGGGCTCGCCGATCAGGCAGGGATTGTTCTTCTGGCGGCGGTTGAGGATCTGGATGACCCGCAGAGTTTCGCTGTCGCGGCCTACCACCCGGTCCAGCTTGCCTTCCCGGGCCTTGGCGGTCAGATCCATGGCATAATTGTTGAGGAATTTCTTCTTGTTTTTGGGCTTTTTACCGCCTTCAGCCGTTTTTTCCTCGGCTTTTTCTTCAGATTTTCCGTTCTGGCGGAACAAATTGAACAGGGGGAAGGCAGGTGCGCGGGAGGTGGTTTCCTCGTCGCCGTCCTCTTCTTCGGGCAGATCCATGGGATTCATGCCCATCTGCTCCATAACGGCAGGCAGGCTTTCGCCCAGAGTTTCGGGGGTAAGACCATCCAGATCACTGTCCTTCAGGCCAAATTTATCCAAAAGATCGGCAACCGGCTTGATGCCCAGCTCTTTGGCGCACTTGAGGCACAGGCCTTCGTTGACCGTCTTTCCGTTTTCCAGTTTGGTGATAAAAACCACTGCCATATTCTTTTTGCAGCGGGCGCAAACAGGCATACTCATGTTATCGTTCTTCCTCCGATGTGGGGTGATGGAGCTGCTCCTGACGGAAGCCCTGCAGCAGATAGCTGACAAAGGCCGCCACGATGGTCACATAGGACAAAAGCAGCAGGGTGTTTTGCAGTGCCGCCGGCGGATCAAAGAGCGTCAGCGTCACGATGGTGATATAAAAAAAGGTGGTTCCGGCTTTTCCCAAAATGTTGGAGGCGATCATGTCCCTGGTGCGGCGCATGAGGATATAGCTGCAGATGGCCTGGGCCAGCTCTTTGGAAAAGTACAGCAGCACCAGCCAAAGGGGCAGGGTGTCGATCGCCGTCAGACAAATCAGCGCGGAAAAGACCATCAATTTGTCTGCCATGGGATCCAGAATCCGTCCCCAGAGAGAGATCTGGTTGAAGTGCCGGGCGATGTACCCATCCACCACGTCGGTGGCACCGGCGGTGAGAAATATCGCAATGGCCCAGACGCGATTGTTGTCAAAATCGGCAAAAAAGCACCAGACGAACAGGGGGATCATGGCGATCCGGATCAGGGACAGCACGTTGGGAACTGTCCAGAATCGTTTTTCAGAATCGGTCATAGTGGAAAAGACGCCTTCTTTCTAATTTAGAGGGGCAGACCCGCAAACAGCGGGCTTAACAGGCTGCCCAGATAGCTCTGCCGCAGGCAATACTGGCTCAGCAGGCCGACGTTTTCGGCGGGGGCAAAGCGCATGACCGCCCAGCACAGGGCAAGCACGATCAGGCTGCCGGCAAGAGCACCCAGCATACCGCCCGCCAGACGGTTCAGGCTGCTGAGCAGGGGAAGATCCAGCTCCAGAAGGCCGCATACCAGACGGAAGGCAACCTTGGTCAGGATAAAAATAATCAGAAAAGCAAGAATGGGAGCCAGTGACACCGTCAGTGCGTCGGCCAGCGAAGCAAGCAGGGCGTCGTACAGTGCGCCTACTTTTTCGGACAGCTGACCACCCTGCGCCACCAGATCGGACAGCACCGAACCGGTCTGAAGGCCGGTCACCCGGGTCAGGTCGGCCTTTTGCGCCAAAGATTCCATCATTGGGCGCAAAGCCGGCTCGATAAATACCGCCAGACCACCCTGAAAATGGTTGCCCAGAATGATGCCCAAAAGGGTACCGGCGATGCCCGATACCGCCTGAAAAGCGCCCCGCTTGGCGGCACCCCAGGTGCAGAACAGCAGGATGCACCCGAACAGCACATCCCACCAATAAGCTTGATCAAAAAAGGTAAGATTCATCAGGATTCCTCAGATTCCTCCGCGATTTTTTCGGCACGGTCGGAGTAGATCAGGATGGGTTCCCCGTCATCGTTGACCACCACATCCCGGGCACCGTCATGGGGAACGGTTCGGGTGGTGATTTCATCGTGATGCCAGCGGATCTGCTCCAGCCGGTCGGACATCAGCAGACAGCCGGTGCCGTCCTGACAGTCCAGCGCACGGGGCACACCCTCGAACTGACCGCTCCAGAGCATTTCCAACTGATCGCCCAAAAGCAGGACACGGGTTATACGGTTGCTGCGCTCGGTGGTCTCAAAGGCCACCAGCACCTCGCCGCTTTCCCGGGCGGAAAACAGCCGGACAGACTGGGTGAAGGGGATGGAGCGGGTAAGCTCCCCATCCACATAACGGTCAATGCCGTCGTCACATACTATGACCAGGCCGCCGCTTTTATCATGGGTCATGGAGTAGACCTGCCGTTCGCCCAAATCCACCTTCCAGGCGGCTTCTTCTTCGCCGATGGCAAAATACAATACCTTGGTGGAAAGCTTCATGTCCTGCTGTCCCAGACCAAGCACGGCAAAATGCTCACCGGCGGGGTCGATGGAGGCAAACAAAACATAATACTGGGTGGTCAGCCATTTGCACAAAAGCTCCTGCCGGTCATCATACACCGTGACGGCAGAGCGGTAACCGCCCTCGTCGGTGACAAGCGCAAAGGCACCGGCGCGGTTCATGGAGGCGGTGAGAATGGGGCTGGAAAGGTTGGTGTTCAGATATTCCGCATAGCCGTTGGCTACGCAGATACCGGTGCCGCCCCGGTCATAGACCAGTACATAGGGCTCCGACACGCACAAAGAGGGATGGTTGTATCGCAGCTGGATGGAATAGCTGCTGTCACCCAGACCGCTGACGAAGGAATAAGTGTCGCCCGAGGTCACCGCCAGACCGGCAGAAAAGGGGGCGTAAACCGTGTCCAGACCGGCCTCGAAGCGGTATTCGGAAAAGGGGTCGGTCATGGTGCCGGCGGCCTTCAGATAGGAAGCCAGCCGCTGGAGGTTTTCCGGGCGCAGGTCGTCCTGATAACGGAAAATTCCAAACACCACACAGGCCAGCATACCCAGCAGCGCCAGCGAATGAAGCGCGCCGGTAACCGCCAGCCGTTTGTCCTGGCGGAAGCGGGTGATATTGTTTTTTAGCTTTCCCTGTTTTTTCAGGTCAATCCGCTCTTCCATCCAGTTCCTCCATTTGATAATTCAGGGCAGTCATATAAAGACCCACCGGCGGTGCGGTAGGGCCGGCGGCCAGCCGGTCACGGCTCTCCAGAATGGCCGGGATGCCGTCGGGGGCGATTTTTCCGATGCCCACATAAACCAGCGTTCCGGTGATGGCGCGCACCATATTATATAAGAAGCCGTCGGCGCACACCCGAATGGCGATGATATCGCCGGGGCGCTCCTCCACTTCACAATAAAAAATAGTGCGAACTGTGCTTTTCACAGGGGTGCCTTCGTTTTTGACGGCGGCAAAGTCCTGTTTTCCTACAAAATCCTGGGCTGCCCGCTGCATGGCGGCAACGTTCAGCTTCTGGGGATATGCCCAGGCGCGGCTTACCGAGAAGGGGTCCCGCACCCGGCTGTTGTGGATCAGATAGGTATATTCTTTGTTGACGCAGGAAAACCGGGCATCAAACTCGTCGGGCACCAAGACAGCCTTGCGGACAACCACCGCTTCGGGCAGCCGGGCGTTGAGGGCCAGCGGCAGCCGCTCCAGCGGAATGGAGGACACGTGGTCGATGGAGCACACATAATATTTGGCGTGAACGCCTGCGTCGGTGCGTCCGCAGCCCGATACATAGACTGCCTTGCCGCAGGTCTTTTCCCAGGCCTCTTCCACCAGCTGCTGGATGGTGAGGGCATTGTTCTGCCGCTGCCAGCCGTGGTATTCCGAACCCAGATAGGATAACACTAAAGCCGTTTTCATAAGATCACATTCAATACAATGGCAGCGCCGCACACCAGAAGGGTGCAAAGACCGCCCAGAGCGTCGATTCTACCGTATTTCAGACTATGCAGCCGGGTGCGGTTTGCGCCACCGTGATACAGGCGGCACTCCATGGCGCAGGCCAGTTCATCGGCACGGCGGAAGGCCGAGATGAACAGCGGCACCAGCACAGGCACCAGCGCTTTGGCCCGCTGCAGCAGATTGCCGCTTTCAAAGTCGGCACCGCGAGCCTTCTGTGCCGACATGATCTTGTCGGTCTCCTCGATGAGGGTGGGGATAAATCGTAGGGCGATAGACATCATCATGGCAAACTCGTGCACCGGCACCTTGATCTTCTTCAGGGGCGCCAGCAGGTTTTCCAGCGCATCGGTCAGCGACATGGGAGAGGTGGTGTAGGTCAGCAGGGAGGTGGAGGCCACCAGCAGCAAAATGCGGGTGATCATGACGGCGGCGGTTTTGATGCCTTCCACCGTGATGCGGAAGATCCACAGCTTGACCAGCACCTCACCGGGGGTATACAAAATGTTCAGCACACCGGTGAAGATGACGATGATGACGATGGGCTTGAGAGATTTCAAAATCAGCTTGGGAGAGATCCGGGAGATCCTGATGGCAGCCAGCAGTCCCAGCACACACAGGACAAAGGGGATCAGACTGCCGCAGCAGAAAATGGTGACGATATACAGTACCAGAATCAGCAGCTTGGAACGGGGGTCCATCCGATGCAGGGGGGAGGTGCCGGGAAAATACTGACCCAACGTAATGTCTTTCAGCATTTGGCACAGCCTCCCTTCAGTTTTTTCAACTGAGCTACAGCCTGCTCCACGGTATAGACCGAAGGATCCACCGGCACACCCCGTTTTTTCAGTTCCAGAAACACCCGGGTCACCTGAGGCACGTCCAGACCGGCCTCGATCAGCTCTTCCGAGCGGGCAAAGACCTCTGCCGGGGTGCCGTCCATCAGAATATGCCCGTGATCCATCACGATGATGCGTTCGGACATCTGGGCGGCATATTCCATGCTGTGGGTGACAAACAAAATGGTGGTGCCGTGCTTTTCGTGGTATTCCTTGATGAAACGGAACACGTCGGCGCAGCCTGCGGGATCCAGACCGGCCATGGGCTCGTCCAGTACCATGACCTCGGGCTCCATGGCAAAAATGCCGGCCAGCGCCACGCGGCGCTTCTGACCGCCCGACAGCTCAAAGGGAGACTTGTCCAGCACATCCTCGGACAGACCCACGATGCGGCAGTTTTCCCGCACCCGGCGGTCGATCTCGTCCTTGTCCAGACCCATGTTTTTGGGGCCGAAGGCCACGTCGGCATATACCGTTTCTTCAAACAGCTGATATTCGGGGTACTGGAACACCAGACCCACGGCGAACCGGGCGGCGCGGGTCATCTCCTTGGACTGGAAAATATCCTCGCCGTTGATATAAATTTTGCCCGAAGTGGGCTTCAAAAGGCCGTTGAAATGCTGGATCAGGGTGGATTTTCCGCTGCCGGTATGACCGATCAGGCCGATAAACTCGCCCCGCTGAGCCGAAAAGCTCACGTCGTCCACCGCTTTTTTCTCAAAGGGGCTGCCGACGCTGTAAATATGGGAAAGATGTTCGATTTTCAACACTTCGTTCATGCGTTTATGCTCCCAAATACTTCATGATCTGGTGGGCGCACTCCTCTACGGAAAGGGCCTCCAGGCTCAGATCTGCCTCCAGCTCCCGCAGCAGCAGGACGGTCTGGGGGGCGGTGAGCGCCAGCGATTCCAGCTTGTCCACCTGAGCAAAGACCTGTCGGGGGGTACCGTCCAGAGCCACTTTGCCGCCCTGCATGACGATGACCCGGTCGGCCTGCGCGGCTTCGTCCATGTGGTGGGTGATCAGTACCACCGTCATGCCGGTCTCTTTGTTCAGACGGCTGACGGCAGCCATGACCTCGGCCCTGCCGGAAGGATCCAGCATGGCGGTGGGCTCGTCCATGACGATGACCCGGGGGCGCATGGCCAGCACACCGGCGATGGCCACACGCTGCTTCTGACCGCCCGACAGCAGATGGGGTGCATGACGGGCAAACTCGGTCATGCCCACCGCTGCCAGAGCCGCATCCACCCGCTGACGGATCTCTGCGGGGGGCAGACCCATGTTTTCACAGGCAAAGGCCACGTCTTCCTCCACCACGGTGGCAACGATCTGGTTGTCGGGATTCTGGAAGACCATACCGGCGGTTTCCCGGATGGAGAACAACTTGTCCTCCTCACGGGTATCCATGCCGCCCACATATACCGTGCCGCCCGAAGGCAGCAGAATGGCGTTCAGGTGCTTGGCAAGGGTGGATTTTCCGCTGCCGTTGTGTCCCAGAACGGCGGTAAAGGAGCCTTCTTCGATGGCGATGTTCACGCCGTCCAGCGCCAGACCGCCTTCCTCGTCATAACGGAAGGAAAGATCGCGGGTTTCAATGATGGACATACCTTATTTTCCTCCGATCCAGCGGCTGGTGTGGCCGCAGGGCAGCATCAGACCGGTGCTGCGGCAGGTCAGACCCAACTCGGCAGCCTCCACCCGGCCGCCGTATTTTTTGCAGACGGCGGTGCCCAGAATATAGGCAGGCACAGAGGGGGAGATGCCGGCGGTGTAAGAATTGATGATGATAAACAGGGGATTGTCGGTGAGCACCTGTGCGCACAGCTCCACGAACTCGCCGATGGAATCCTCGAAGCGCCAGACCTCGCCGTTGGGACCCCGGCCATAGGAGGGCGGGTCCATGATGATGGCATCGTACTTGCGGCCCCGGGTGATCTCCCGCTTGATGAACTTCTTGCAGTCATCCACGATGTAGCGGATGGGGGCGTTTTCCAGGCCGGAGGACTTGGCGTTTTCCTTGGCCCAGGTGACCATGCCACGGGCGGCGTCCACGTGACAGACAGACGCGCCGGCAGAAGCGGCGGCCAGGGTGGCACCGCCGGTATAGGCAAACAGGTTGAGCACATTGATGGGACGGCCGGCAGAGCGGATCTGCTCCCGGATGAAGTCCCAGTTGGCGGCCTGCTCGGGGAAGACGCCGGTGTGCTTGAAGCTCATGGGCTTGATGTTGAACACCAGCTCCTCATAGTGGATGGTCCACTGCTCGGGCAGACTTCTGACCTCCCAGTGACCGCCGCCGGTTTTGCTGCGGTGATAGGTGGCATCCGCCTTTTTCCACAGGGGGCTGCCTGCGGGCTGCCAGATGGCCTGGGGGTCGGGGCGCACCAAAATCTGCTTGCCCCAGCGCTCCAGTCGCTGACCGCCGCCGCAGTCCAGCAATTCGTAATCCTGCCAATGATTCGAAGTCCACATAATTCTCTATCCCTTTCGAAAGACGGAAAAATCCGCCTGTTATCCCATAATATTTCAGCTTACTATTTTACCATTCAAGCCCTCTGCCGTCAAGGCTGGCGGTTGACAAAAGAGGGTATTTCCCTTAATATTTAAGGATAAATTAACAAAATAAAGGAGCGATCTGCCATGTCCATTGCATCCTATATCGATCATACATTGCTCAAGCCCGACGCCACCGGCGAACAAATTGATCAGTTGTGCGCCGAAGCCCGGGAGTACGGCTTTGCCTCGGTGTGTGTCAATCCCTATTATGTGGCACGCTGCGTGAAAAATCTCAAGGGCACCGACGTAAAGGTCTGTACCGTGGTGGGCTTCCCGCTGGGTGCCACCACCGCTGAATCCAAGGCCTTTGAAGCCCTGCAGGCCATCGCCTCGGGCGCAAAGGAGATCGACATGGTGATGAATGTCTGCGCCATGAAGTCCGGTCATACCAAGGCCATCGAGCAGGAGATCCAGGCACTGGCTGCCGCGGTGGAAGGACAGGCCATTTTGAAAGTTATCATCGAGACCTGTCTGCTCACCGACGAAGAAAAGAACCAGGCCTGCCGCATTGCCCGCCGCAGCGGCGCCGATTTTGTCAAAACCTCCACCGGCTTCAGCACCGGCGGTGCTACCGTAGAGGACGTTGCCCTCATGCGCAAGGCGGTGGGCTCCAAGCTGGGGGTTAAGGCTTCCGGCGGCATCCGGGATTACGCCACCGCAAAGGCCATGATCGAGGCCGGCGCCACCCGCATCGGTGCGTCTGCCGGTGTTGCCATCGTCAAAGAAGAACAGGAGGCCTGCAAATGAGTACGCTGTATAATTCGCTCCCCATTACCTCTTGCTGCCGCACGGTCTGCGATATTCTGGATGTTCCCTGCGGTGAACAGCCCGCCGATGTCAATCAGGCGGTCAAGGCTCTGTGCGATAAGGCCTTTGCAGGCAGAAAGGCCGATCGGGCACTGCTGTATAATCCCGATGCCATCGCCCTGTGGCTTTATCAGAATTACACCCATCTGTTCACCGATGCCATGGTTTGCTCCCAGCTGGCCATTCCCATGCTTTCGGTGATGCCCAGTGTCACCCCGGTGTGCTTTGGTTCCATGTATACCGGCCTGATGCCCGACGACCACGGCATCAAAAAATATGTCAAGCCGGTTTTGACGGTGGATACCATCTTCGATTATTTTATCCGTGCCGGAAAGAAGTGCGCCATCGTGTCCACCACCGGCGACAGCATCTCGGAGATTTTCCTCAACCGGGAGATGGATTATTTCATTTACGACACGGTGGAGGAGATCAATCTGAAGGCGCTGGAACTGATCGAGAAAGACGAGTACGACCTGCTGGTGGTGTATAATGCCAACTATGACGGCACCATGCACAAAACCGGCCCCGAGGCCCCGGAGGCCATGGAAGCCCTTAAGGCCAATATCTGGACCTATCAGCGTCTGGTGCAGGCGGTGGAAGAGCACTGGCAGTCCCACGACGTGGTGTATGGTTTTATGCCCGACCACGGCTGTCATCAGATCGACAAAGGTGCCGGCTCTCATGGCCTGGATATGGAAGAGGATATGAATATTATCCACTTTTACGGTGCAAAACCCCGCAAAGTTTGATAGAGATAGTCCGAAAAATCGAAACTGTGAAACCCGCCGAAAGTTTTCGGCGGGTTTTGTGCTTTTTGCCGAAAAATTGTATACAGAAATGCTGAAAAGCCGGTATTCTTCCGAAAAACACCGAAAAATGGCACAAATTTACCTTGCGTTTGGAACAGGGCAGGCCTATAATGAATAGCGTAAGAAACTGCCAAATTTCCATTCAGAATAGTAGGAGCGTGAACGTATGGAACTGATCAAAACCGGTATGGCCGGAACGGTGGAATCCGGCGATATTCTGGTCGAAATTGAAAAGACCGAAGCCCCCGGCGTGGAGATCCAGCTGGACAGCACCGTTATGGGTCTGTATGGCCGCCGTATCCGGGAGGTTATTTCGGAGACCGTCGCCGAGTGCGGCGTGGACGGCATCAAGGTCATCGCCAGTGATAAGGGTGCTCTCGACTGCACCATCCGTGCCCGCATCAAGACCGCCATCCTGCGTGCCTGCGACAGTCAGGATTACGGCTGGGCTGTCAAGTAAGGGAGGTAACTGTCATGCATGAAAAGCAGAGACTGCGCCGCACCATGATGTTTATCCCGGGCAACAACCCCGGCATGATGCGCGACGCACATATTTACGGTTCCGACTCGCTGATGTTCGACCTGGAGGACTCGGTCTCCATGGCCGAAAAGGATGCGGCTCGTATGCTGGTCTACAACGCCCTGAAGACCATCGATTACGGCACCACCGAACTGGTGGTCCGCATCAATCCGCTGGATACCCCTTATGGTCGTGCCGACATCGAGGCCATGGTCTGCGCCGGTGCACACGTACTGCGTATGCCCAAGACCGAAAGCGCACAGGACATCATTGAGTGTGAAAAGGTTATTGAAGAGATGGAAATCAAGCACGGCATCCCCGTTGGCACCACCCTGATGATGGCCGCCATCGAAGGCGCACTGGGCGTTATCAACGCCTACCAGATCGCCACCGCTTCCAAGCGCCTCATCGGTATCGCGCTGGGTGCCGAGGACTTCTGTGCCAACATGAAGTGTCAGCGCACCACCCACGGCGGCGAACTGCAGCTGGCTCGCCAGACCATTGTTCTGGCTGCCCGCGCCGCCGGCATCGACGCGCTGGATACCGTTTATTCTGACGTGAACAACGAAGAGCAGCTGCTCTTTGAATCCCGTCTCATCAAGGATCTGGGCTTTGACGGCAAATCGGTCATCAACCCCAGACAGATCGCCCCCGTCCACTCGGTGTTCAATCCCACCCAGAAGGACATTGACAAGGCCAAAAAGATCGTGGCCGCCATCAAGGAAGCCGAAGCCCGCGGCAGCGGCGTTATCAGCCTGAACGGCAAGATGGTGGATAAGCCTGTGGTCATCCGTGCCCAGCGTGTCATTGAACTGGCACTGGTTTCGGGCATCATCACCAAGGAGGAGGTGGAAGCCTTATGAAAAACGCCATCGGACATGAACTGTGCCCCGAACTGATGGAGCGTCTGGGCATCCAGCTGAAAACCGAAGAAACCAAAAAGGACACCGCCACCCTGCAGGAACGTCTGCAGAATAACGGTAAGCTGATGGGCTCTCTGGAAGAGGCCATCAAGGCCGCCGGCCTGAAGGATGGCATGACCATCTCCTTCCATCACCACTTCCGCGACGGCGACTATGTGCTCAACGATGTGGTGAAAAAGATCTCTGAAATGGGCTACAAGGACATTACCGTGGCGTCCTCCTCTCTGAGCAACGCCCACGGCCCTCTGGTTCAGTACATTAAGGACGGCACGGTCACCGCTCTGCAGTCCTCCGGCTGCCGCGGCAAGCTGGCCGATGCCATCTCCAAGTGTGAAGTGGAGCTCAAGCAGCCCATGATCTTCCGCAGCCACGGCGGCAGAGCCTCTGCCATTGCCAACGGCACCCTGCACATCGACATCGCCTTTTTGGGCGTGGCCTCCTGTGATGCACTGGGCAATGCCTCGGGCACCAATGAGGAAGGCCGTAGTATGTGTGGCTCTCTGGGCTATGCCAAGGTGGATGCCCGGTATGCCGACAAGGTCATCCTGCTCACCGAAAAGCTGGCACAGTATCCCAATCTGCCCGCGTCCATCCCCGCCACCGACGTGGATTACGTGGTGCAGGTGGATGCCATCGGCGACAGCTCCAAGATCTCCTCGGGTGCCACTCGTTACACCAAGAATCCCCGCGATCTGCTGATTGCAGAATCTGCAGCCAAGGCCATCATCGCTTCTGGCTATTTCAATGACCACTTCTCCATCCAAACCGGTTCGGGCGGTGCTGCACTGGCAGTCACCCGCTTCATTGAGGGTGAGATGGCAGAAAAGGGCATCACCGCCGACTTCGCACTGGGCGGCATCACTTCCCAGATCGTCAAGATGCATGAGGCAGGACTGGTGAAGAAGGTGCTGGACGTGCAGGGCTTCGACGGCGAGGCCGCCCGTTCCATCCGGGACAACGCCAATCACTGCGAGATCGACGGCAACCAGTACGCCAGCCCCTTTAATGAGGGCAGCGCCATCCATCAGCTGGATGTGGTTATCCTGTCGGCACTGGAAATCGACACCCAGTTCAACGTCAACGTGCTTACCGGCTCCGACGGCATCATCCGCGGCGCTATCGGCGGTCACCCCGATACCGCTGCCTGTGCAGCCCTGACCGTCATCGTCAGCCCGCTGATCCGCGGCCGCATCCCCTGCGTGGTGGATAAGGTTGGCTGCCTGATCACCGAAGGCGCTGTCTGTGACGTGCTGGTCACCGATGTGGGCATCGCCGTCAATCCCAACCGTCCCGAAGTGGAAGAACGGCTGCGCAAAGCCGGTTTGAAAGTCAAGACCATCCAGCAGCTCCGCGACGAGGCTTACGCCGTGGTGGGCGTGCCCGATGAGCTGGAGTTTGGCGACAAGATCGTGGCTGTGGTCACCGATCCCAAGGGTCGCGCGTTGGATGTGATCCGCAACGTGAAGGTATAAATGCAGGAAATCGAAATTACATTGGAACAGCTGCTGGAAAGCCGCGACAAACGTGCGGAGTTCCAGACCATCTTACTCAACGGCTACAACACTCCCTTGGTTTCTTTTACGGTGAATATGCCCGGAAAGGTGAAGAAAAATCACCGTTCCGCCCGCATTTTTGAAGCCGGTGTGGAGGCCATTCGGGAGGCGCTGGCCGGACAGATCGTTTATTATAAGCTGCTGGACAATCCCACCGGCCCCGAAGGCTATTTTGCGGTGGATCTGGAGGTCAATGAACTGAAGGCCGCCATGTGCCGCATTGAGGACACCCACCCGTTGGGCAGACTGATGGACATTGATGTGCTGTCCGCACCGGGCAAACACGTCAGCCGCACCACCCTCGGTCAGCAGCCCCGCAAATGTCTGGTCTGCGGCGGCATGGCAGCGGCCTGCACCCGCAGTCGGGCGCACCCGGTGGAGCAGCTGATCGCAGCCATCGACAAACTGCTGGAGGAGGCCCGATGACACCGGCAGAAATCGCAAAAAAGGCCCGGGCGGCACTGGAACAGGAAGTGCTGCTGACCCCCAAGCCCGGGCTGGTGGATGCCGCAAATAACGGCGCCCACAAGGATATGAGCATTGACACCTTTCTCCGCTCGGCAGCCGCTCTGGAGCAATGGTTCCAAAGCATGGCGGAGCGGGGAAGGGCCTCTCTGAAAGAATCCCCTGCGCAGCTTCTGGCGGCACTGCGGCCCATCGGTCTGCAGGCGGAAGCCGATATGTACACCGCCACCGGCGGGGTCAACACCCACAAGGGTGCGCTGTTTTCTCTGGGCTTGCTGTGTGCCGCCTGCGGACGGCTGCAGGCGCAAAATCAACCGCTGACGGTGGAAAACCTCTGCCAAATGTCTGCAGAGATGACGGCAGGCATCACCCTGCGGGAAATGCAGGCCACCGATACCCACGGATTGGCCGTTCACGCCGCTTACGGTGCGAAGGGCGTCCGTGGCGAAGCCGAATCGGGCTTTTTGAGCGTGCGGGAACTGGCAATGCCCCAGCTTTCCCGTCCAAACGGCAAGTATCTTGCGCTTTTGAGCCTGATTGCCCACGTCCGGGACACCAATGTGCTGCACCGGGCAGGGGAGGAAGGCCTGCTTTGGCTGCAAAGCCGCGCAAAAGACCTGTTAACCCATTTTCCTATCTCCGCACTGGAACAGCTGGATCGGGAATGTATCGAAAAAAACATCAGTCCCGGCGGCTGTGCCGATCTTTTGGCCATCGCTCTCTTTCTGGAGAGTGTGACATAAAAATCAACATCATTTTTTGAAATGATATAAACAAGGAGGATCATCCTATGGTAGAAGTCATCAAAAAGGGCGCTTATCTGGTAGACGGACAGATCGTTTATGCCGATCAGGCACAGAACGTAGCCACTCCCGACGAGGCTCGCGAAAAAACCATCGCCTACTCCATTCTGCGCGCCCATAACAAGGGCAAAGACCCCAAGAAGATGCAGATCAAGTTTGACGCTCTGATCTCTCACGATATCACCTTCGTGGGCATCATCCAGACTGCCAAGGCCTCCGGTCTGAAGGAATTCCCCATCCCCTATGCCATGACCAACTGCCACAACTCCCTGTGCGCCGTCGGCGGCACCATCAACGAGGATGACCATGCCTTCGGCCTGTCTGCCGCAAAGAAATACGGCGGCATTTATGTTCCCGCTAACCAGGCTGTTATCCATCAGTACGCCCGTGAGCGTCTGGCCGGCTGCGGCAAGATGATCCTGGGTTCCGACTCTCACACCCGTTACGGCGCTTACGGCTGTCTGGGTGTTGGTGAAGGCGGCGGCGAGCTGGTCAAGCAGCTGCTGGAAAATACCTACGACGTGGCCGCTCCCGAGGTGGTCATGGTTTATCTGGATGGCAAGCCCAAGAAGGGCGTCGGCCCTCAGGACGTGGCCATTGCTCTGGTTGCTGCCACCTTCCCCAACGGTGACGTGAAGAACAAGGTTCTGGAGTTCGTCGGCCCCGGTGTCAAGGAGCTGTCCTGTGACTTCCGTATCGGCGTGGACGTTATGACCACCGAGACCTCCTGCCTGACCTCCGTCTGGGTCACCGACGAAAAGGTCAAGGCCTATTACGAAAACATCGGCCGTCCCGAGGACTTCAAGGAGCTGCAGCCCGAAAACGGCGCTTATTATGACGGCGTTGTCCACATTGATCTGTCCAAGGTGGAGTGTATGATCGCGCTGCCCTTCCATCCCTCCATCGCCTACACCATCCATGAGCTGCAGGCCGATCCCGAGGGCATCTTCAAGAAGGTGGAAGAGGCCTGCAACAAGCAGCTGGGTGGCAAGGTCACTATGGATCTGTGCCGGAACATCGTGGACGGCAAGGTCACCTGTGATCAGGGCGTTATCGTCGGCTGCTCGGGCGGTATGTACGAGAACATCGTGGAGGCCGCCGCCATCCTGAAGGATCAGTCTATCGGCAACGGCTACTTTGATATGAGTGTTTACGCTTCCTCCACTCCCATCAATCTGGCCATCACCAAGAACGGCACCGCCACCACCCTGATGGAGGCTGGCGCAGTCATGAAGCCCGCTTTCTGCGGCCCCTGCTTCGGTGCCGGTGATACCCCTGCCAACAACGCACTGTCCATCCGTCACGCCACCCGTAACTTCGCCAACCGCGAAGGCTCCAAGCCCGGCAACGGTCAGATCTCTGCCGTGGCTTTGATGGATGCCCGTTCCATCGCTGCCACCGCTGCCAACGGCGGCGTGCTGACTGCCGCTACCGATTTCGAGTATGAATCTCCCTCTGCCGAGGATCTGAAGTACACTTATGACGGCTCTGTTTACGCCAAGCGCTGCTATGAGGGCTTCGGTAAGGCCGATCCCACCGCCGAGCTGCGCTACGGTCCCAACATCAAGGACTGGCCCGAGATGCCCGCTCTGGAGGAAGACCTGCTGGTCAAGCTGTGTGCCGTCATCCATGACCCCGTCACCACCACCGACGAGCTGATCCCCTCCGGTGAAACTTCTTCCTATCGTTCCAACCCCATCGGTCTGTCCGAGTTCGCACTGAGCCGCCGCGTGCCCGAGTACGTTGCCCGTTCCAAGGCTGTCCGTGCGCTGGAGGAAGGCCGCGCCAAGGGCGAGGTTGCCGACGAAGTGAAGGAAGTTCTGGAGAAGGTTGGCGGCTGCGCCTGCAAGACCACCATCGGCTCCTGCGTTTTTGCCAACAAGCCCGGTGACGGCTCTGCCCGTGAGCAGGCTGCCTCCTGCCAGAAGGTGCTGGGCGGCTTCGCCAATATCTGCTACGAATACGCCACCAAGCGTTATCGTTCCAACTGCATCAACTGGGGTATCGTTCCCTTCACCATGGATAAGTCCATCGAGTTCAACTATGAGGACGGCGACTGGGTCTACATCCCCGGCGTGAAGGCCGCCATTCTGGAAGGCAAGGAAGAGATCCCTGCCAAGGTCATCACCAAGGCCGGCGAAGTCATCGATCTGCCCCTGCAGTGCAAGGGCCTGACCGACGATGAAAAGCTCATCCTCAAAGAGGGTTGTTTGATGAACTACTACGCAGCCGGTTACGGCAAAGCCTAAGCTTTTCGCCAAATCCTGTGGCCATGCGGCAGAACCGCCGGCCCGCCGTACACACGGTACAACCTGTCGGCGGTTCTTTGCCTGACCTTGTCTTTGACGAAAATCTCCCGAACGGGAACAAAGACATCATCATCTTTCAAAATAATCAATAAAGGAGCTCACTCTTATGGCTAAAATTCAGATGAAGACCCCCCTCGTCGAGATGGACGGCGACGAGATGACTCGTATCCTGTGGCAGATGATCAAGGATAAACTGATCCTGCCCTATGTGGATCTGAAGACCGAGTATTACGATCTGGGTCTGCTGAACCGTAACGATACCAAGGATCAGGTTACTATTGATGCCGCCAACGCCAACAAGAAATACGGTGTTGCTGTCAAGTGCGCCACCATTACCCCCAACAAGCAGCGCATGATCGAGTATCCCCAGCTGACCGAGATGTGGAAGAGCCCCAACGGCACCATCCGTTCCATTCTGGACGGCACTGTGTTCCGCACCCCCATCTGCATCCCCGCCATCAAGCCGGTTGTCAAGAACTGGAAGGAACCCATCACCATCGCCCGTCACGCTTACGGTGACGTTTACAAGTCTGTGGATATGTATACCGAGGAGCCCGGCACCTGCACCATGACATTCAAGGGCGAAAGCGGCGAGGAAAAGACCCTCACCGTCCAGAAGGTCAACGGTCCCGCCGTCTGGCAGGGCGCCCATAACAAGGAAAGCTCCATCCGCTCCTTCGCCAAGGCCTGCTTCCAGTACGCCATCGACACCAAGCAAGATCTGTGGTTCTCCACCAAGGACACCATCGCCAAGATCTACGATGGTCAGTTCAAGAAGGTCTTCGAGGAAGAGTTCGAGGCTTACAAGGCCAAGTTTGAGGAGCTGGGCATTACCTATTTCTACACCCTGATCGACGACGCCGTTGCCCGCGTCATCCGCTCCAAGGGCGGCTACATCTGGGCCTGCAAGAACTACGACGGTGACGTGATGAGCGACATGGTGTCCACCGCCTTCGGTTCTCTGGCTATGATGACCTCCGTGCTGGTCTCTCCCGACGGCAACTACGAGTTCGAGGCCGCCCACGGCACCGTCACCCAGCACTATTACAAGCATCTGAAGGGCGAAAAGACCTCCACCAACTCCATGGCTACCATCTTTGCCTGGTCCGGCGCTCTGAAGAAGCGCGGCGAGCTGGATGAACTGCCTGAGCTGATCGCCTTCGGCGAGAAGCTGGAAGAGGCCTGCTTCGACACTCTGAACGCCGGCATTATGACCAAGGACCTGGTGGGTCTGGTGGAGCCTGGCTTCGAGGCCAAGGCTGTCAACTCCGAGGAGTTCCTGGACGCCATTTCCGAGCGCCTGGCTGCCAAGCTGGCATAAGCAATTGCATAAAGAAAGTCCCTGCCACCCGGCAGGGACTTTTTCGTTGAGTTTAGTCTTCCAGTGAGGGCTTGCACAAAATCTCGTGGATTTTGGTGCCCATCAGATCGGCGGTGTACTCGGGGGTCAGACGGCAGACGGTGTCGGCACCCCGGCCGGAGCCGCCGATGGCGATGATCTGCTTGCCGTAGTCAATGGTGCCTGCATCCAGCGCCATCATGGCGATCTCCACGCACACCTTGGTGCCCTGTCCCAGCATTTTCAGGGTGTTTGCCACGATTTCAACGGGGTAAATGCCGGAATATTTCTTGCTCAGACCCCGCTCGGCGCCCGAAAGGGTGTGGGCAGCGGTGACCACCGTCACGCCCTTGTCGCGGAATTCCTGCATTTTTTCAGGCTCCAGAATGTTTTTGCCCTTTTCTCGGGAGCCAAAGGCGTGGGTGACAGCCACAATTTTACCGTTATAATCAGCTTTTTCGGCCAAATCCAGCAAAACGGGGATATTTCCGCCGCCGGTGGTAGCCACCACCATATCCAGACCGGCCTTTTTCGCTGCCTGCACAGCCAGTTCCAGTGCGGCGGCGGTGTTTTCCGTGCCGGGTTTTTCAAACAATACCATAAACAACGCTCCTTTGCATCTTGGTGTTTTCAGTATAGCAAAAGTGGGTTTTGCTGGCAATCGATATTTTAATCAATATTTTTTTACTGATTTATTTGTCCATTTCGACGGAGGAATCGACTGTTTTGTCAAAAGGGAAGCTGAAATTTCATCGGTTTTGTCCCTTGCTCTCAGCGGGGGAGGATGGTATACTGATGTCACAATGGGTAACTATTTTCTGCTTATCATTACACAACATATTTTGGAGGGAACGACTCATGATGACCGACATCGAAATCGCCCAGAGCTGCCAGATGCAGCCTATCACCGCAATTGCCGAAAAGGCCGGCATCCAGGAAGAAGAGCTGGAATTGTACGGCCGCTATAAAGCAAAGATCGCCCCCACTGCCATGGCTCGTCTGCAGGACAAGCCCGACGGCAAGCTGGTTCTGGTGACCGCCATCAACCCCACTCCCGCCGGCGAAGGTAAGACCACTACCACCGTCGGTCTGGGTCAGGCCATGGCCCGTATCGGCCAGAACGCCGTGATCGCTCTGCGCGAGCCCTCTCTGGGTCCCGTGTTTGGCGTCAAGGGCGGCGCAGCCGGCGGCGGCTGGGCACAGGTCGTTCCCATGGAGGATATCAACCTGCATTTCACCGGCGATATGCACGCCATCACTGCAGCCAACAACCTGCTGTGCGCTATGATCGACAATCACCTGCAGCAGGGCAACGCTCTGGGCATTGATCCCCGCCGGATCATCTTTACCCGCGTCATGGATATGAATGACCGCGCTCTGCGCAACATTACCATCGGTCTGGGCGGCAAGATGAACGGCGTGCCCCGTGAGGATCATTTCATGATCACCGTGGCCTCCGAGATCATGGCCATCCTGTGTCTGGCTTCCGATCTGGAAGACCTGAAGAAGCGCTTCGGCGATATTCTGGTGGCTTATGACTATCAGAATAAGCCCGTCTATGCCCGGGATCTGAAGGCCGAGGGTGCTATGACCGCTCTGATGAAGGATGCCATCAAGCCCAATCTGGTCCAGACGCTGGAAGGCACTCCCTGCCTGATGCACGGCGGCCCCTTCGCCAACATTGCCCACGGCTGTAACTCTGTTCAGGCCACCAAGTTGGCTCTCAAGCTGGGCGATATCTGCATTACCGAGGCCGGCTTCGGCGCCGACCTGGGTGCTGAAAAGTTCCTGGACATCAAGTGCCGCAAGGCCGGTCTGAATCCCTCCTGCGTGGTGCTGGTTGCCACCGTCCGCGCTCTGAAGTACAACGGCGGCGTTGCCAAGGCTGATCTGAATCAGGAGAACGTGGAAGCTCTGGCCAAGGGTATCTGCAACCTGGATGCCCATATCGAGAACATCGGCAAGTACGGTCTGCCCGTGGTGGTTGCCATCAATGCATTCCCCACCGATACCGAGGCTGAGATGGCCTTCATCCGCAAGCACTGCGAGGAGAAGGGCGTCCGCGTGGCACTGTCCGAGGTCTTTGCCAAGGGCGGCGAAGGCGGCGAGGCTCTGGCCAAGGAAGTCCTGGCTGTTCTGGAAGAGGGCAAGGCTAACTTCGCTCCCATCTATCCCGATGATATGGCTCTGGAGGAGAAGATCCGCACCATTGCCACCAAGATCTACGGCGCTGACGGTGTTTCCATCCTGCCCGCTGCCGCCAAGGAGCTGAAGAAGATCGCAGAAATGGGCTACGGCAACCTGCCTGTCTGCATGGCCAAGACCCAGTACTCTCTGTCCGACAACGAAAAGGTGCTGGGCCGTCCCTCCGGCTTTGACATCACCGTTCGTTCTGCCCGTCTGGCTGCAGGTGCAGGCTTCGTTGTCTGCGAGACCGGTGCCATCATGACCATGCCCGGTCTGCCCAAGGTTCCCGCTGCCGAGAAGATCGACATCGACAACACCGGCAAGATCGAAGGCCTGTTCTAATCCATTGAATAAGAGAAAATGCCTGCGGAGCAATTCCGCAGGCATTTTTTGATTGTTGCCTCCATGCGAACCAATGCGAAAGGAAAGATTTCCAAAAGAAAACCATCAGGGTTTTCTTTTGGTTTCATCCATGCGTCCAAATGCAGCATATCATAAGCTGCATTTGGTGCTTCAGCGCGTCAAAAGCCTTTTTGACACGCTGAAAATGCCTGCGGAGCAATTCCGCAGGCATTTTTTATAGAAAGCTCAAAGCTCAAATCAGCTGTTTTCTTCCAAATCCACATTGCCCAGCATCAGGTTGAGAATCTCCACGTCGGTGGACTTCATGCCTACGCGGCCAATGTATCCAAGACTCTGGATGGTCTTCTGCGGATCGGCCTGAACGAAGCCCTCACCGGGCTGGAACTTCAGACCGCGCATGGAAAGATGGTGCGCCATGATGGCGGCGTCCACCGCCGAGGCGATCTTGGCGGCACAGCTGGCCTTGGCGCCGTCACAGACCATACCGCCCACGTTGGCAACCGTGTTGGCGATGGTATCACAGATGTTTTCCAGATTGCCGCCGTGGAGCCAGGTGATGGCTGCACCGCAGCCGGCGGCAGCGGTAACAGCACCGCAGAAGGCCGACAGACTGCCGATAAAATGCTTCTGATAGATGGAGATCAGGTTGCTCAGCACCAGCGCGCGATACAGCTTTTCGTCGGAAACACCCAGATGTTTGGCGTATTCGATCACCGGCAGGGAAACGGTCAAACCCTGGTTTCCGCTGCCCGAATTGATGACTACCGGCAGGCTGCAGCCGCCCATACGGGCATC
>JAGAVA010000160.1 GCA_017620505.1 Clostridia bacterium | reverse complement strand
TGCCGTGGGCGGCTGTATCGTGGACAGCGGCAAGTTCGACTGGACCGCCTATCCCGACAAATTCCCCGGACTTTGCACCCCCGACGACAGCTACCACGGCGTCACCTACACGGAACGGTTCGGTCTGGCCGGTGCCTTCATCACCAAGTGTACCGCCCAGCTGATGCGCGACCTTGGCTCTGTCCAGTCCCCTCAGAGTGCCTTCTATCTGAATCTGGGTCTGGAGAGCCTGCCCTTCCGCATGAAGCAGCACTGCTCCAACGCCCAGAAGATCGCCGAGTTCCTCCAGTCCAACGAGAAGGTGGCCTGGGTCAAATACTGCGGCCTGAAGGGCGATAAGTATTACGAGCTGGCTCAGAAATATATGCCGGGCGGCTCCTGCGGCGTCATTTCCTTCGGCCTGAAGGGTGGCCGTGCCGCAGCGGAAACCTTCATGAAGAACATGAAGCTGGGCTCCATTGAAACCCACGTTGCCGACAGCCGGACCTGCTGCCTGCACCCCGCCTCTGCCACCCACCGGCAGATGACCGACGAGCAGCTGGAAGCCGCCGGTGTGGGTGCTGACCTGATTCGCCTGAGCTGCGGTCTGGAAAACGCCGAGGACCTGATCGCCGACCTGGCCCAGGCCATTGATAAGGTTTGATCTGATTGCATAGAAAGCCCCCGGAGCGATACCGCTCCGGGGGTTGTTTCGTTGGTAAGGTAAATTGTTGTTTAGTAGATTAGAGAGGAAATTGCGGGCCTACGGCCCGCGCGCCCCGGAGGGGCGCAAACTTGGCTCCCTCTCTGAGGGAGCTGGCAAAAATCGGCTCTTCGGAACCGATTTTTGACTGAGGGAGTGTCGTAAAAACGATAGGACACTCCCCCAGTCACGCTGTTCGCGTGACAGCCCCCTCAGAGAGGGGGCCAAGGGCGGCTTCGCCGCCGATGGTGCTGACACCACTAAACAACAATTCATCTTACAACCCCTTGACAGCAACAAAGCAATATGTTACACTAACTGTACTAGAACAGTTAGTACAGTTAGGAGGGCAGCTATGGTACATCTTGACTACCGGGACGCACGTCCCATCTACACCCAGATCACCGACGGCTTTCGGGAGCAAATTCTCGCCGGGGTCCTGCAGGCCGGGGATAAACTTCCCAGCGTCCGGGAGTTGGCCACGGAGCTGACCATCAACCCCAACACCATCCAGCGGGCCTACCGGGAGCTGGAAAGTCAGGGGTGGATCGCCTCGGTGCCCGGCAAGGGCAGCTTCGTCCAGGGCGTTCCCCAGGCCGACCCGGCCCAGACCCAGGCCCTGCTGACGGAATTTGACAAACTAACCGCCACCCTTCTGGCCATGGGCCTGACAGAGCAGGAACTGGCCGCCCGCATTCGCAAAGGAGGAAACAGCCATGCTTGAAATGAAAAATGTCACCAAAACCTTTGGTGATTTCAAAGCACTGGACGGTTTGAGCCTGCAGGTGCCCAAGGGGGCGGTTTACGGTCTGGTGGGGCCCAACGGCGCAGGCAAGACCACCGTCATCCGCCACCTCACCGGCATCTACCGTCCCGACAGCGGCAGCGTCGCCGTGGACGGCCAGGATGTGGCCGGCGACCCCAATGTCCGGGAGCGGATCGGCTACATCAGCGACGATGTGTTCTACTTCCCC
>JAGAVA010000159.1 GCA_017620505.1 Clostridia bacterium | reverse complement strand
CCGTCCCGATATGGTGGAAGGCCCCGATCTGCTGGATGCCATCCACAGAATTGCCGTGGTGGATCACCATCGCCGGGCGGCGCAGTACATAGAGAACGCCGCCATTTCTCTCCACGAGACCTATGCCTCTTCGGCCTGCGAACTGGTGGCTGAGCTTTTGCAGTATGTGGTCAACCAGAACGACATCCTCAAGGTGGAGGCTGACGCCATGCTGGCCGGTATCTTCCTGGATACCAAGGGCTTCACCGTCAAGACCGGCGTCCGCACCTTCGAAGCCTCGGCCTTCCTGCGACAGGTGGGCGCGGATACGGTGGAGGTGCGCAAGATGTTCTCCGGCGGACTGGAAAGCTCTGTCAAGAAGTATCAGATCATCTCCTGCGCCAAGGAGCAGTTCCCCGGCATCTCCCTGTCGGTGGTGGATGAGGAGACACCTCGTGCCACCGCATCCCAGGCGGCTGACGAGCTGATCAACGCCTCCAACATCAAGGCCGCCTTCGTGATCTATGGCGAAAAGGGCGGCTCGGTGATCTCTGCCCGTTCCTACGGCGAGGTCAACGTGCAGGTGGTGCTGGAGAAAATCGGCGGCGGCGGCAGTCTGACCAGCGCAGGCGCCCAGTTCCCCGACAAGTCCACCGACGAGACGGCACTGATCCTGACCCAGGCCATTGAGGATTACATCAAAGAAATCGAAAGCAAAGCAAAACCCGAATAAATACCCGTTTTTAATAAAGGAGAACCAAGTTATGAAAGTCATTCTGTTACAGGACGTGAAGGCCCAGGGCAAAAAGGGTCAGATGATCACCGTTTCCGACGGTTATGCCCGCAACTTCCTGCTGCCCCGCAAGCTGGCTGTGGAGGCCACTGCCGATGCAGTCAACTCCAAGAAGAACGCCGACGAGGCCGCTGCCTTCCACGCCGCCGAGGATAAGAAGGCCGCTCTGGCACTGAAGGAAAAGCTGGCTGGCATCACCGTGAAGATCGCCGCTAAGGCCGGTTCTGCAGGCCGCCTGTTTGGCTCTGTCACCACCAAGGAGGTTTCCGACGCTCTGAAGAAGCAGTACAACATCGACCTGCCCAAGACCCGACTGGAGCTGTCCGAGCCCATCAAGTCCTTCGGCACCTATCAGGTGAAGGCCAAGCTGTATACCGAGATCCAGGGTGTTGTCACCGTTAAGGTGGAAGAAGCCTAAATCGCAGCCCAACAACCCGTTTTACCGAAAGGAGCAGTGAACCATGGCTGTGGATGAACTGCTGTCCAAACAGGTACCCTACAGCATCGAAGCCGAACAGGCCGTGCTGGGCAGTATGCTGGTGGACCCCAAAAAGATCGGCGACGTGATGGAAGTCCTCAAGCAGGAGGACTTTTATCTGGAGGCCAACCGCATGATCTACGATGCCGTCCAGCGGATGTTTCTGGAGGGCAGAAGCGTTGACCCGGTGACCATTCTGGAAGAGATCAAGGCACTGGGCTATAAAGAAAAGATTCCCCGGGACTATGTGCTGCAGCTGGTGGAGATCACCCCCCATGCCGGCAACGTGCTGGATTATGCCAAAATCGTTCGCAGCAAGAGTATGCTGCGGGAGCTGCAGCAGGTGGGTACCGAGATCATCGACCTGACCCGGGCCGAGGAGGACGAGGCCGACACAGTGGCCGATCTGGCCGAACAGAAGGTCTATGCCGTCCGCCAAGGCCGGGAGGTGCAGGGCTTTACCCCGCTGAACGTGGCCATTCAGGAGGTTTATGCCCATCTGGACGAGATGGCCACCAACGCCGGACAGCTGCCCGGTCTGCCCACCGGCTTTGCCATGCTGGATCAGTACATCGGCGGTCTCAACAAGAGCGATCTGATCCTGCTGGGCGCCCGTCCCGGTATGGGTAAAACCGCCATCGCCCTGAATATGGCGCTGACCGCCGCCCGCAAGAGCAACAAAACGGTGGTCATTTTCCAGCTGGAAATGTCCCGCAGTCAGCTGGCTACCCGTCTGCTGTCGGCAGCAGGCTTCATCGACAGCAAAAAGCTGCGCATGGGCAATCTGACCGATGACGACTGGCAGAAGATGGCCGAGGCTACCGAGGATCTGCAGAAAATGTCCATTATGATCGACGAAAACTCCGGCATCACCGTCCCCGAGATGAAGGCCAAGTGCCGCCGTCTGGGCGACCAGCTGGGTCTGATCGTCATCGACTACCTGCAGCTGATGCACGCCCCCAAGCACACCGACAATCGTGTACAGGAGGTGGCAGAGATCTCCCGAAGCCTCAAAATTATGGCAAAAGAACTGAACGTGCCGGTGCTGTGCTGCTGTCAGCTGTCCCGCGGCCCCGAGGGTCGTACCGACAAGCGGCCTATGCTGTCCGACCTGCGGGAATCGGGCTCCATCGAGCAGGATGCCGACATCGTACTGTTTATCTATCGCGACGACTATTATAATTCCGAGGGTGAAAACCGCAACGCCGCCGAGCTGATCGTGGCAAAAAACCGCCACGGCGAGACCGGCAAGATCGACCTGCAGTGGCTGGGTCAGTATACCGCCTTCCTGCCGGTGGACAACCGCCATGGTGGTTAAGGCCGTCGGGCAGTTTTCCCTCATTCATCCCGGTGACCGGGTGCTGTGCGCCCTGTCGGGCGGCAGCGATTCGATCTGTCTGACCCACAGACTGGCGCAGCTGGCAAAGAAGCAGGGCTTCACCCTTGCGGCGGCCCATTTTTCCCATGGCTTGCGGCCCGAAAGCGCCGAGGACGAACGGCGGTTATGTCAGCGGCTGTGCGACAGTCTGGAAATTCCGCTCTTCTGCGGCGCGGGCGACACCGTCCAATATGCAGCAGAGCATGGCATGGGTCTGGAGGAGGCGGCGCGCAACCTGCGCCGGGCCTTTCTGGAACAGACTGCCGACCGATGGCAGGCCACTTCCATCGCCACCGGACATCATTTGGAGGACAGCGCCGAAACTTTGCTGTTTAATCTGATCCGTGGAACCGGAGGCCAGGGTTTGCAGGGGATCCCGCCCCGAAGGGGACGGTATATCCGACCATTGATTTTGTCATCCAAAGAAGAAATCCTGGCCTATTTGGCGGAACATCAGCTGGAATATGCCGACGATCCTACCAACTTCACCGGAGATAATGCCCGCGCCGTCATGCGGCGGCAGGTATTTCCCGCACTGGAGCAGCTAAACGGCGCGGCCGCCCGTCATCTGGCACAGACGGCGCTGGACAACTGGCAAAAAGACGAGGCAATTCGTACCGAGGCCGATGAACTGGTATCCGCTGCCACGTGCACAGTGGAATCGGTGCACATCCCGGTAACGGCACTGCTGAACGCTGCACCTGAAGCTGCCGTGCGCGCCTTGCAGATATTGCAGCGAAAAGCCGGCGGGCATATGCTGGAACGCCCCCATGTGGACGCCCTGTTTGCGCTCTGCAGGGGAGAGAACCCTTCGGCGCAGACCCATCTGCCCGGGACAAAGGCATTTCGTCGGTACGACAGTCTGGTGATCACCGGACAGCCGGCACAGCGGCTGCCCAAAGCGCTGACCCTCTTGCCGGGAGAGACCGGCTGCTTCGGGGACTGGGAGATCCATTATGTATCGGGTCCGGAGCCCCTTACCGTCCGTTCACGGCAGACAGGCGATGCCATTTCCATGGTCTATGGCAGAAAATCTGTGAAAAAATTGCTGATCGAACGTAAAATTCCAAAAGATTTGCGTGACACCGTGCCCATTCTGTGCAATAATGAAACAATACTGGCTGTGGGAGACCTGTGTGTCGCCCAACTGCCGGGGGAAAAGAAATTTTACATCGTCTGCAGGAGGAAAGAGATATGAAACGCGATCCCATCTGTATGAAAAACGATATGCTGAAAACTCTCTACAGCAAGCAGGATCTGGAGGAGACCGTTGCCCGCCTGGGCAGAGAGATCACCAAGGATTATCAGGGCAAGACCCCCGTGCTGGTGGCCGTGCTCAAGGGCGCTTTTATCTTCATGGCCGATCTGGTGCGCGCCATTGAGATCCCCTGCACGGTGGACTTTATGGTGGTGTCCAGCTACGGAAAAAGCACTCAAACCTCCGGTTCTGTCAAAATTATTAAAGATTTAGACACCAATATCGAAGGAAAAGATGTTATTATTGTCGAGGATATTCTGGACAGCGGCATTACCCTGTCCAATCTGATCCGTATTCTCAACCAGCGTCATCCCGCTTCCATCAAGATCTGTACCCTGTTCGACAAGCCTGCCCGGCACAAGGTGGACATTCAGGTGGACTACAACGGTCTGGAAGTGCCCGACGAGTTCATCGTGGGCTATGGCCTGGACTACGCTGAAATTTATCGAAATTACCCCGAGATCGCCGTGCTCAAGCCCGAGGTTTACGAGGACTGAGCGATCGGGAAAGAGGAGTGAAGTAACTTTTGAACAAGAAAAAAGGCAGTGGCCGCGGCGTCGGCATGTATATTCTGTTCTTCATCGTGCTTTTGGTGACCATCAGCCTGCTGATGGGTCCCGGTGAAGACGCGCCCGAGGCCACTTATACCGATGTGCGAAAGGCCATCCAGGAGGAGCAGGTCACCGAGCTGATCATCGGCGACACCCAGATCCTGCTGACGCTGGAGGACAAATCCCAGATGATCTATGAGGTGACCAATATGGACTACTTCATGGAAGATCTGGGGGATGAGATCACCGCCCAGCAGGACGCCGGAACACTGAAGGTGGACTATGAGCCCACCCATTATTCCATCTGGTACTCCATGCTGCCCTATCTGGTGATCATCGTCATCATGGGTGCGTTCTGGTTCTTTATGATGAACCGGCAGGGCGGCGGTGGCGGCGGTGCCATGAACTTTGGCAAGTCCCGCGCCAAGATGGCCAACCCCAACGACCAGAAAAAGGTCACCTTCCGGGATGTGGCAGGTGCCGACGAGGAAAAGGCCGATCTGGAAGAGATCGTGGACTTCCTCAAGGAGCCCAAGAAGTATATGGCGCTGGGCGCCCGTATTCCCAAGGGCGTTCTGCTGGTGGGCCCTCCCGGTACCGGTAAGACCCTGATCGCAAAGGCAGTTGCCGGTGAGGCCGGCGTACCCTTCTTCTCCATTTCCGGCTCCGACTTCGTGGAGCTGTACGTGGGCGTGGGCGCCAGCCGTGTCCGCGACCTGTTTGATCAGGCCAAGAAGCACGCTCCTGCCATCGTCTTCATCGACGAGATCGACGCTGTTGGCCGTCAGCGCGGCGCCGGTCTGGGCGGCGGTCACGACGAGCGTGAGCAGACCCTGAACCAGCTGCTGGTGGAGATGGATGGCTTTGGCAACAACGCCGGCGTCATCGTCATGGCAGCCACCAACCGTGCCGATATTCTGGACCCCGCTCTGCTGCGTCCCGGCCGGTTTGACCGTCAGATCTACATCGGCGTGCCCGACATTAAGGGACGCGTAGAGATCCTGAAGGTTCATGCCCGCAAGAAGCCCTTTGAGGACGACGTTTCCTTCGACGCCATCGCCCGCAGCACTGTGGGCTTCACCGGTGCCGATCTGGAGAACCTGCTGAACGAGGCCGCTCTGCTGGCCGCCCGGGAAGGCAAGACCAAGATCGGTCTGAAGGATATCGACAACGCCTTCCTGAAGGTCATCATGGGCAACGAAAAGAAGAACCGCGTCATCACCGAGCATGAGCGCAAGATCACCGCCTATCACGAGGCCGGTCATGCCCTGACGAGCCGCGTGCTGCCCACCCAGGATCCTGTCCAGCAGGTGTCCATCGTGCCCCGTGGCAGAGCCGGCGGCTTTACGCTGAATATGCCCAAGGAAGACAAGTACTACAACACCAAGCAGCAGATGGAGGAAGAACTCATCGTGCTGCTGGGCGGCCGGGTTGCCGAAAAGCTCATCATGGATGACATTTCCACCGGCGCTTCCAACGACATCCAGCGCGCCACCGACATCGCCCGCAAGATGGTCACCAAGTACGGCATGAGTGAAAGGATCGGCCCCATCGACTTCAGCTCTACCCAGAGCGAGGTCTTCCTGGGCCGTGACTTTGCCAACACCAACCAGCTGTCCGAGCAGACCGCATCGCTGATTGACAGCGAGGTGAAGGATCTGATCCATAAGGCCTATGAGCGCTGCGAGCAGATCCTGCGGGATAACATGGACATCCTGCACCGTCTGGCACAGTTCCTGCTGGAGAATGAGACCATGGACAACGCTCAGCTGGAAGCCATCTACAAGGGCGAGGAGCCTCCCATGGCTTCTGCCAAGTCTCTTGGTCAGAAGGAAGCAGGCGACAAGTCTGCCCGGGAGGCCATGCAGGAATATGCAGAGGCCGAGCAGGCTCGACTGGCTGCCGAAAAAGCCGCTGAAGTCGTCCGTGCTGCACAGCAGATGCAGGACGCATCGGAAGAGCACAAAGAATAGCCCCTAAGATACTTTAAGAGCACCCGATTCGGGTGCTCTTTTTTTTAAGGATACTATGCAGGCAGCATATGGTTTTTGCTTTCGGCACATATTATAATTGTAATTAAGCCGAAAAAGATGTTTTCTTTTAAAATAATTAACTCAGGTTAATGCCGAAAATTGGAGAACCGCCTATAATAAACAAGTCAACGCCGAAACGGAAAGGTGTGTGTGCTTTTGAGAATCGCCGATTTTTATAAAGATACATTGAATGTGCAGGACGGTCAGATCGCCGAGCAGCTGGCAGAAATTTCCCGTCTGGAGACACTGGAAAAAGGGCATCGGGTCATTTCCATGGGCGAACAGATGGAAATGATGCCCGTATTGGTAAAGGGTGTTCTGCGCGGCTATATTGTGGACGAAAACGGCCGGGACATTACCGACTGCTTTATCTTCCGCAGAGGCGACGTGATCATGGGTACGGGTGATTTTCTGACGCCGTCCCCAGTACACATTGAAACCACCACCGAATGTCAGGTGCTGATGGTGCCGCTGGCTGAACTGCTGCAGCTGCTGGATCAGCCTGAACTGCTGGTGATCTACAATCAGCAGCTGATGCGTGCGCTGGAGCGCCACTGGCAGGTGAAGATGATGCTGTATCAGAGCGATGCCATG
>JAGAVA010000158.1 GCA_017620505.1 Clostridia bacterium | reverse complement strand
TACGTATCATCATGCCCGATTCGGTAAGTGTCGAACGCAGAAAGCTCATGCAGCATTACGGGGCAGAGGTGGTGCTGGTGCACGATGCCGGTAACATCGGCGACGCTATCGAGGAGTGCCTGCAGCTTGCCATGAAAATGGAGCGGGAAGATCCCAATGTGTTCGTCCCGCAGCAGTTCAGCAATCCGGCCAACCCCATGGCCCACCGGCATCAGACCGGACTGGAGATTCTGGAGCAGGTGGGTGGCCCCATCGACGGCTTTTGCTCGGGTATCGGAACCGGCGGCACCATCACCGGCATCGGTGAGACACTGAAAGCCCTCAATCCTCATATGACCATCTGGGCAGTGGAGCCGGAAAACGCCGCCATTCTGGCGGGCGGTACGGTTGGTGCTCATCTGCAGATGGGCATCGGTGACGGGTTGATCCCCGATAACCTGAATCGTGCGATCTATGAGGAGATTTGCATCGTTTCTGATGAGGAAGCGCTGGAGACTGCACGGGATCTGGCACGGAAGGAAGGCCTGATGTGCGGCATTTCCTCGGGCACCAATGTGGCGGCGGCTCTGCGGCTGGCCAAAAAGCTGGGCCCGGGCAAAACGGTGGTCACCGTCCTGCCGGACACGGCGGAGCGGTATTTTTCCACACCGCTGTTTGAAGATTGAACAAAAGCGGGTGATCTGCTGCGGCAGATCACCTTTTTTTATGGAAATTCCCGGAAAAGTATGGTATGCTGTTAGAAGAAAAGTAAAGGGGGAAGCCATTTATGTACGAATGGATCTCGAAAGCGGTAGAAGACACCAGCAATTTCATGTATAGCTATCTGCTCATCATTTTACTGCTGGCGGTAGGCTTGTATTTTACCTTCCGCACCCGGTTCGTCCAGCTTCGGATGCTGAGAGAATCGATCCGTCTGGTCACTGAAAAATCTTCTGATAAAAATTCCGTGTCGGCCTTCCAGGCGCTGATGGTGTCTACCGCCAGCCGTGTGGGTACCGGCAACATCGTAGGCGTGGCCAATGCCATCGCCATCGGCGGCTACGGTGCCGTGTTCTGGATGTGGATCATCGCCCTCATCGGCGGCGCGTCGGCTTTTATCGAGAGCACGCTGGCGCAGATCTATAAAAAACGGGATGAAAAGGGCGGCAGCTACGGCGGCCCGGCTTATTATATCGAGGCCGCGTTGAAGAGTCGCTGGCTGGGCGTTGTGTTTGCCGTGGCGCTCATCGCCACCTATGCCATCGGCTTCAATATGCTGTGCTCTTATAACTTGGTTACCAGCCTGTCCCAGTACAGCTTCTACGGCGATCCCGAGACCTCGCTGGTGCCGCTGATCTGCGGTGCTGTTCTGGCTGTTCTGACGGCGGTTTGCGTGTTGGGCGGCGGTAAGCGCATTGTCAAGGTCACCAGCCTTTTGGTGCCCATTATGGGTGTCACCTACATTCTGATGGCCCTGGTGGTCATGGTGCTCAACATCGGCACGCTGCCCGCTGTGTTCAAGGCTATTTTTGTGTCGGCCTTTGACTTCAAGGCCATTTTCGGCGGCTTTGCCGGCAGCGCGCTGATGCATGGTATCAAGCGTGGACTGTATTCCAACGAGGCCGGCGTAGGCTCTGCTCCCAATGCCGCCGCAGCGGCCGACGTGTCCCACCCGGTCAAACAGGGTCTGGTGCAGATGCTGTCGGTGTTCATCGACACCTTGCTGGTATGCACTGCTACCGCTATGATGTGTCTCAGCTCGGGCATCGTGCCTTCCGAGAGCCTGTCGGGTGCACCCTTCGTCCAGACGGCCCTGGCCACCAATTTTGGCCAGTTCGGCTATTATTTTATCACTTTCGCCTTGCTGCTCTTCGCCTTTACCACCCTGTTGGGCAACCTGTTCTATTGCGAGGGCTGCCTGAATTACATTGCCAAGCGCACGCTGAGCAAAAAGGTCATGATGGTGTTTAATCTGTGCGCCTGCGGTGTGATCTTCCTGGGGGCACTGCTGGATTTCGGTCTGGTGTGGAATCTGGCTGACGTGCTGATGGGCATTATGGCCCTGATCAACCTGCCGGTGATCGTCCTGCTGGGTAAGCCCGCCCTTGCGGCACTGAAGGATTATGTTGCCCAGCGCAAGGCAGGGCAGAACCCGGTGTTCAAGGCGGCTTCTATCGGCCTGCGGCAGAAGACCGATTTCTGGAACTGAAAAAGAACATATTTATATTCTGAGTAAAAATGCCACCCAATGGGTGGCATTTTTACATGGAAATCCGAATTTTTGGTGAGACGAGGCCGTGAGTATAGTATGAAAGGACGGGATTCGAATCCAAAGCCGCTACGCTGCGCATACGGCTTGTGGCCATAGATCCAATAGAAGAGGCCGTGGGTTCTCATAGCATAAAACAAAAACGAGGCATCTGCCAAAGCAGACACCTCGTTTATGGTCCGAGCGACGGGATTCGAACCGCGACCGCGCCGCTTTGCGTGCGGCCGCTGACGGCCTGTTTGATGGGATAGAAGAGGCCGTGGGTTCTCATAGTTGCGAAATAAAAACAGGGCACCTGCTAAAGCAGATACCCTGTTTTTGGTCCGAGCGACGGGATTCGAACCCACGGCCTCTTGGTCCCGAACCAAGCGCGCTACCAGCTGCGCTACGCCCGGATGTACCTTGTTATTATACCGACAGTGGCAGGCTTTGTCAAGAACGGCGGCACAAAAGTTGTTGACAAAATCCACGCCCAAGGCTATAATGAACCCAAATGGCGATGAAGGGCAGGAGTACCTGTCGGCTGATGCAAAGAGAGGGCGCGGAGGGTGCGAGCGCTCGTGAGGCCGTCGGAGAAGGTCGTCCCCGAGCTGCAGGGCTGAACCACAGTAAGCTCTGCCGTTTTCCGCGTAAAGGAGCAGGCTGTTTTAGCGGCTGAAGGGCGCCCGAAAGGGCGAATATGGGTGGTACCGCGGAGCATGGCTCCGTCCCGTAGCGAATGTGTTTTCGCTGCGGTTTTTTTATTTTCTGAGCAAGGAGGACTGTGTATGAATTGCCCCGGTTGCGGAAAAGAAATGACTGCCGGCATGCTGCAGGCCGGACGCGCTGTGTATTTTGTTGACGAAGAACATAGTTATCTGATGCTCCGACCCAAAGGGTCTGCGGTATTGTTGACCACGGAGAATTTTTCTGCCCCGAAGAACGATGTCGCATGGTGCTGCCGTGACTGTAAAAAAGTCGTAGTAGACTACGCCGATATTCCCCAATCCATTTGGAAAAATCTATATTAATATAAAATTAGGAGGAAATTCCCATGAGCAATCGCAAAGAATTGCCCAAGACTTATGATCCCAAGGCCTCCGAGAGCAAGCTGTACCAGTTCTGGATGGACGGCGGCTTCTTCAATGCCGAAGTGGATCCCAACAAAACACCTTTTTCCATTATGCTGCCGCCCCCCAACGTTACCGGTCAGCTGCATATGGGTCACGCCTTTGACAACACCCTGCAGGACATTCTGATCCGTACCAAGCGTATGCAGGGCTACGCCGCTCTGTGGATGCCCGGTACCGACCATGCCGGTCTGGCTACCCAGATCAAGGTGGAAGAGATCCTGCGTCAGAAGGGCGAGACCCGCTTTGACTACGGCCGGGAGAAGTTCCTGGAGCTGTGCTGGGACTGGAAGGAGCAGTATGGCTCCCGTATCATCAACCAGCTGAAGACCCTGGGCTCTTCCTGCGACTGGCGCCGTCTGCGCTTCACCTATGACGAGGGTATGCGCGAGGCCGTGGAAGAGGTCTTTGTCAGCCTGTATAACAAGGGTCTGATCTATAAAGGCTACCGCAGCGTCAACTGGTGCCCCCACTGCTCCACCGCTCTGTCCGACGTTGAGGTAGAGTATGAGGAGCAGCCCGGCCATCTGTGGCACGTTCGCTACCCCATCGAGGGCAGCGACAATGAGTATATCATCATCGCCACCACCCGTCCTGAGACCATGATGGGCGACAGCGGCATCGCTGTCCATCCCGAGGACGAGCGTTATCAGCACCTGATCGGCAAGAACGCCATCCTGCCTCTGATGAACCGTCCCATCCCCATCTTCGGCGACGAGTATGTTGAGAAGGAATTCGGTACCGGCTGTGTCAAGGTCACTCCCTGCCACGACCCCAACGACTTCGAGATGGGCAACCGCCACGGTCTGGAGTTCATCAATATCTTCAACAATGACGCCACCGTCAACGAGAACGGCGGCAAGTATGTGGGCATGACCCGTGAGGCTGCCCGCAAGGCTGTGGTCAAGGATCTGGAAGAGCAGGGCTACCTGGTCAAGACCGAGGACTACAAGCACAACGTTGGCACCTGCCAGCGCTGCCACACCAACGTGGAGGCCATGGCTTCCACCCAGTGGTTCGTCAAGATGGGCCCCCTGGCTGAGCCCGCCATCGACGTGGTCAAGAGCGGCGAGGTCAAGTTTGTCCCCGAGCGCTTTACCAAGACCTATATGAACTGGATGGAGAACATCCACGACTGGTGTATCTCCCGCCAGATTTGGTGGGGCCACCGCATCCCCGCCTATTACTGCGAGAAGTGCGGTCATATGGTGGTCAAGAAGGGCGGCGCTCCCGCTGTCTGCGAAAAGTGCGGTCATGAGCACTTCCGTCAGGAAGAGGATGCGCTGGACACCTGGTTCAGCTCTGCTCTGTGGCCCTTTGCCACCCTGGGCTGGCCCAAGAAGACGCCCGAGCTGGAGTACTTCTATCCCACCAACGTGCTGGTTACCGGCTATGACATCATCTTCTTCTGGGTTGCCCGCATGATCTTCTCCGGCATGGAGAGCATGCAGGAAAAGCCCTTCTCCGATGTGTTTATCCACGGCATTATCCGTGACAATCTGGGCCGAAAGATGTCCAAGTCTCTG
>JAGAVA010000157.1 GCA_017620505.1 Clostridia bacterium | reverse complement strand
GACCTCGGCTCGTGTGGGAACTGCGCGGCTTTCCATGGAAGCCAGCAGCTGGGTCACCACCAGAAAGGGCTTGCCCCGGGCGACGCACAGGGCTGCGATGCCCTTCTGAATGGCAGGCAGCTGCCAAAGAGGCATGGCATTTCCCAAATCTCCCCGGGCAATGACGATGCAGTCGGCAAGGTCGATCCAATCCAGCAGGGTTTCCAAGCCCTGTCGGTTTTCTACCTTGGCAAAAATGCGGATGTGCTCACCGCCGTATTGTTTCAGTGCCGCCCGGAGTGCCAGCAGGTCTTCCCTGCCCCGCACAAAGGACTGCATCACACCGGTGACCCCCATCTGGGGCGCAAGGCGCAGGTTTTCATGGTCTTCCGCCGTCAGCGTGGGCAGAGAAAGCTCCACACCGGGAGCTGCCACACTTTTTCTGGGCAGCAAAGTGCCGCCCCGCAGCACACGGCAGGTATTTTCCGGCTGTACCACCACCTGCAGCTTGCCGTCATCCAGCAAAAGCGCCTGTCCGGGCTGCAGATGGGGCAGCAAAACCTGTGGTAAACACAGGGCGCTCAGCGGCAGGGTCTCCCCTTCCCGCAGATCCAGCGGCGGACCCTCGGTGCCTACCCGAAGCTCGGGCCCCTGCAGATCCATCAAAATCTGAGAGGTTCTGCCGCAGGCTCCGGCGGCCTTTTGGGCCAGTTCCAGCCACTCCCTGCTTTCTGCCAGCGAGCGGTGGGACAGATTGAGCCGCAGGCCGCACATACCGGCCTCAAACATCTCGGTCAGCACATCCAGCCGGGTACAGCTGGGGCCGAAAGTTCCGTAAATTTCCATTTAGTCGTTGAGGGTGAATTCCCAGCTGCAGGCGCAGCCCTGGTCGGTAATATCGGGATAACAGCTGATGCAGCGGCAGGTGATGCGGTCGTCGATGACCTTGGCAAAACCGCTGTATTCGGTCTCGCCCACCGGCTTGCAGGGATGCCATTCCATTCCCTTGCGGCTGCGGGCAGACTGCACCCGGCAGTCCAGGGTGCGGTAGATCAGCTTGTTGCCCTCCCGGAGGATCTCATCCCGGTTGATGTTGGCGTACAGGCGCAGCTGCAACGCCTTTTCCAGACCGTCCAGACCGGCACGGTCGGGCAGCTGCAGGAATGCCTTGATCTTCTTGGCTTCGATCACGGTGAACTGGCTCCAGATGTTCACATCGTGCACCATAGCCTCGTCCATACCGAACTTCTTTTCCACAGACTGGAACCAGACGCCGTCCATGGCCAGCCAGTTTTTGCAGTACATCTGGATCAGCTCTTCCAGCTGCTCCCGGCTCATATTTTCCAGGGCTTTATTTTTCATGAGAAATGGCCTCCTGTTATTTCATATGTATTTTGATTATTATACTTCATTTGGCACGGTAAGGCAAGGGGCATCTACCCCCGGACAATACCGTCCAAGAAGCTGTGCCGCAGCCAGCAGCCGCTTCTCATCCACGCCATAAAGGATCAGACCGCAGGGTACTCCATCTTCCCCAAGGTAGAAGGGTATGGTGATGGACGGCAGTCCGGCGAAATGCATAACATTGGTGCCGCCCATCATCAGACAGGCATCCTTGTCTCCCAATTCTTCCAGCAGCGACTGTCTGGTCTGTTCCCGAAGGGTCATAGCCGCTTGATAGGCAGGCAGGGAACGATCATGCACCATGGCACGCTCCAGGATCTGAATGCCATATGGCATCCGCACTTCCGGGTCGGCCTTATAGGCTCGGATGATGGCCTCCAGCGTACCGCGCCGTACCTTCTTATTGGCCAGATAGCGCTCCAGATCCTCCCGGAACTCGCAGCGAAGGACAAAACTGTGCTCCTCCAGCCAGTCGTGATGCACGTCAGAAATGGCCGCGCCATCTTGTCTGAGGGCATCCAGCAGCGTTTCATGCCGCATCGGCAGTTCCTCAGGATTCCGTTCCCAGCCTTTGCGGTTGACCGCAAGACGCAGGCCTTTCACATGGGCAGGCTGGGTCTGTACCTTTTTGTCCAGCATACCGCTGTAAATCAGCATGGCATCCTCCACCGTTTTGGTGATGGGACCAGCAGTATCCATGGTGGCGGAAATGGGGATAATCCCTTCACCGGACAGCTTTCCGTGAGAGGGCTTGAATCCCACCACACCGTGCTCGTTGGCACAGCCCACGATGGAAAAACAAGTGTCGGTACCCACGGCAGCAGCGCAGAAGCCTGCCGAAACTGCCACAGCGGAGCCGGTGCTGGAACCGCTGGGATCGTGGTCGGCGTCATAGGCGCAATGCACCTGACCGCCACGGGAACTGAAACCATTTGGCATATCGTCTGCCACATAGTTGGCAAACTCGGTCATGTTGGTTTTCCCCAGAATGACCGCGCCGTTTTTTCGCAGATTTGCAACAATAGGCGCATCTTTCACAGCAATATTGTCCGCCAGCACGCAGCTGCCTGCCGTGGTGGGCAACCCCGCCACATCAATATTGTCTTTGATCAGAATCGGCAGTCCAAACAGCGGGAGATCCCTTTTATCACGACGCTTGTCAAGCTGTTGGGCTTGACGGATGGAAGTGGGGTCAAAAAAGGCCACACTGTTCAATCCACAGGGCTGGTCGTAGGCTTCGATGCGCCGCAGATAATACCTGGTCAGGCCCTCTGCGGTGATAATACCTTCTGCCAGCAGCTTCCGCAGTTCCACCGCGGTGTATTCGTGCAATGCTTTCATCGTTTCCCCTCCTCTGCGATTTTTCGACGGGTCACACAGTCAATCTCCGCCTTCAATTCCTGCAAATAGGGCGAAAAAACCACTTTATCGGCACCGTAGGTCAGCTGCAGGTCGTATTCCAGCGGCAGCCAGGTGGAAATATCGCTTTCGTTGTGCTGGATCACCGCTTCCAGATTGTCCAGTGCCTTATACAGCCGGGCTTCGTCGGTCTCCATGGCGTTCATTTCATCCAGCAGCCGCCCAAACTGGGTTTTGGCTGGCTCCGGGAATGTTTTGATCCATTCATGCAGCCGCTGCTGCTCCAGCATCCGGTGGTCAGGATGCTTGTCAAAGGCCGGAATATCTCCGGTAAAGGACTCGCCCAGATCGTGGATCAGACACATTCGAATGACCTTATCCATATTCAGCTGCGGAAACGCGTCTCCCACCAGCAGAGCCATCAGCGCCAGCCGCCAGCTGTGCTCGGCAACACTTTCCCGCCGTCCGGTGGTGGTGTCGCAGTGTCGGGTGACGCATTTCAGTTTTTCTGCCTGATGCAGAATGGATAATAAAGTTTTTGGCTCCATCATGCTTACTCCTCTCAAAGCGTTCCAATTTCGATTATCATATCATATTCTTTGTCTAAGAACAACAAAAGGCCGCCTTTTTTCAAGGCGGCCAGGGGCAATTATTGCAGGATATCCAGCAGCTGCTGCAGATTTTTCTTACCGAAAGTGACGGTTTCACCATCGTTGACCACCAGGCAGGGGACGCTCATCACATTGTACTGCTCCCGCAGCTGAGGGAAATGCATCACATCAAAAACCTCTGCGGTCACATGGGGATTTACCGCCGCGATCCGCTGGGCAGCCATGACCAGTTCGGGGCACATGGTACAGCTCAAGCTGACCAATACCTTGAGATCGGTCTTTTTCAAGCGGAGAATGGTTTCCCGCACAGGGGGCTCCAGCGCCTGACCGGGGCCTGCAGCATTGTAAAGGCTCATCACAAAGGAAGTGAACTCATGACCGCCGGGAACGCCGTGAAATCCAATGCCTGTAAAGCTGCCATCCTTGCGGTACATTTTTACACAAGGTGCCGCTTCTCCGTCCTCTATAACCTCCACCGAAAGCCTGTCGGTGAGCTTTGCAAGCTCTTCCATCATGGTTTTCAATTCCCCGGAGATGGGGCGATCGTCGGTTTGCACACGAAGGATCAAATCATTTTCCATACGGGAGAACATACCGTTCAGCTGCGCCACCGTATCGGCATCAAAGAAGTCACTGCTTCCAGCATCGGCCTGCCGGACAGGCTGTGCCTTGGGCTTTTGGGGCTCAGCCTTCCGAGGCCGCAGACCGGTTTTCTGCTGCATGGCAGCAGCATATTTTTCCAGTTCGGTGGCCGCCAGTGCGCCGTCCCCTACAGCGGTGACCACTTGACGTAGCGCCTTAACGCACACGTCTCCTGCGGCATACAGGCCGTCCACCGAGGTTTTCATGCTGCCATCGGTAAGAACATAGCCCTGCTCGTTCAGATCGGCGATGCCCTTTACCAGTCCGGTGGCGGGCGCATAACCTGCAAAAACAAACACGCCGATATTGTCGCCCTGGGGATCACGGTATTCGGTGGTCTCGCCGGTCTTGTTGTTGCGGTAGCGTATGGCGCGGAGGACGCTGTCACCCACCACCTCTTCTACCTCGGTATTGGTATGCACGGTGATTTTGGGATGGTTTTTCGCGCTGTCCGCTACACTCTTGGCACAGGAGAAATCCTCCTTACGGATCAAAATGTGCACATGGCGGGCATATTTGGTGAGGAATACCGCCTCTTCGGCAGCTGCGAAACCGCCGCCCACCACAAAAACCTCCTTGCCGGTGAAAAACTCGCCGTCACAGGTGGCGCAATAGGCAACACCCCGTCCTCGGAAGTCGGCCTCGCCCTTGAAGCCCACCATCCGGGGACTGGCGCCGGTAGCCAGCAGCACACCAAAAGCCTTCAGCTCGCCCCGGGAGGTTCTGACGGTCTTCACATCGCCCGAAAGCTCCAGGCCTTCCACCTCTGCCAGTTGAAACTCCACACCGAAGTTTTCGGCCTGCCGACGCATGGTTTCGGTCAGCTCTGCGCCGCTGGTATATTCCACTCCGGGATAATTGACCACCTCGTGGGTGATGGTGATCTGGCCGCCGAACTTCTCCTTTTCCAGAATCAGCGTGCGGTACTTTGCCCGAGCCAGATATAAACCGGCAGTCAGACCGGCAGGGCCGCCGCCGATGATGATCACGTCGTACAGGTTATGCATGATTTGCTTCCTTTCTCTCAGCAGTGTTTGGATATGCGGCGCCGGAGCATCCGGCACCGCAGCGGTTGTTCTTACAGCATACCCACCAGATCCAGGCTGGGCTTGAGGGTCTCGGCACCGGGCTGCCACTTGGCGGGACAGACTTCGTCGCCGTGCTCGTGGACGAACTGGCAGGCCTGCAGCTTGCGGAACAGCTCGTCGGCGTTGCGGCCCACGTTGCCGGCGCTCACTTCATAAGATACGATCTTTCCCTCGGGATTGATGATAAAGGTGCCGCGCTCTGCCAGACCGTCGGACTCAATAAGCACCTCAAAATTACGGCTGATGGCGTGGGTGGGGTCGGCCAGCATGGGATAGCGGATCTTCTTGATGCGGTCGGAAGCATCGTGCCATGCCTTGTGAACGAAATGGGTATCAGTAGAGACCGCGTAGATCTGGCAACCTGCCGCCTGGAACTTGTCGTAGATGTTTGCCAGATCCTCCAGCTCGGTGGGACACACGAAGGTGAAGTCTGCGGGATAGAAGAAGAATACGCTCCACTTTCCCAGGATATCTTCCTTGGTGACCGTTTGGAAGCTGTTGTCGATATAAGCCTGAGCAGAAAAAGCGCCGATTTCCTGATTGATCATAGACATAGTGTCATCTCCTTTATTTTTATAATATTGTTTCACATGGTGACAAGAAATATAAGTTAGCTATGGCTAACCATACATTTTGATAAAACCGGCCTTTCCGCCGGTAGCTCTTTTTTGTTTTAGATCCGATGTTCTCACGAACATTTTCGTATGTCAGCGTTGTCTTTATCGGGTTTCCGGAATGGGG
>JAGAVA010000018.1 GCA_017620505.1 Clostridia bacterium | reverse complement strand
TTTGGTGGAGACTAGGGGACTCGAACCCATGACCTCTCGCGTGTGAGGCGAACGCTCTAACCAGCTGAGCTAAGTCTCCGAAAATAGTTTGGGACGTCATTTCTGACGTCCCGTTTTGGTGACCCGTACGGGAATCGAACCCATGATTCCGCCGTGAAAGGGCGGTGTCTTGACCTCTTGACCAACGGGCCGAATGGTAGCGGCGGTGGGACTTGAACCTACGACCTGCCGGGTATGAACCGGATGCTCTAGCCAACTGAGCTACGCCGCCATTCGTTTCGCTTGCCGCAGCAAGCAAGATATATTATATGTAGATTCGGCCCGTTTGTCAAGGGTTTTTCTGAATTATTTTTTATTTACAAATCCTGGTAATTTCACATGGCCTTCACGGTATAATAAACCGCAGAAGCCAGCATATAGGCACCCAGTGCCAGACACAAAATCAGCGCCACCTTGCCCCGCAGCAGCGCAGCGGCTGCCAGTGCCAGGATGGTCACGCCATACACCAGCAGCGTATAACGCTTGTCGTACTGTTTCCCAAGAACCTTTTCGGACAGCGCCCTGAGCTTTTCCCCGCTCAGCACGGACAGTGCCATGGGCACCAGACACAACAGGAAGGACAGCACCAGTGCAGGGGTCTTTTCCCAGGCATTCACATAGCAGCAATAGGCTGCGGCGATAGCCATGGCCTCCACCACGCAGAAGGTGAAGAACTGACGCTCGTACACGTGATAGACCAGGAACAGCACGGCGATCACCGGCAGGAAAATATACAGGATGTGCATACCGTTATAATAATCCATCGCCAGAATGAAGCTGCAGGCACACACCACCAGCAGACACAGCGCCACAAAGCCACTGTTGATCACTCGATCGGTACGCAGCGTACCCCGCTTTTTTGCAGTGAAATACATCACCAGGGAAATCACCGCCGCCAGACCGCTGACAGCCATCACGCTGTTGTTGACCAGCTGTCCCTGCATGAAAGTACTGCCATAAGTCATCATATCATAGAGGGAGGACATTCCCCAGAGAAGCACCACAGTGACCAGGAAAATTGCCAGAATCCGTTTGGTGACCAGATCCTGCTCCTGCCGCTTCTTTTTATTTTTCTCGCTCAAAAAACTCACTCTCCGATGTCAAAGTTGCCGGTTTCGTACATAATGGCGCAAAGGGCGGCCACGGGGGCCGTTTCACAGCGCAAAATCCGAGGGCCGATGGAAACGCAGGAAAGCCCTGCTTCCTGCGCCAGTTGGGCTTCCTTTTCGGAAAAGCCGCCCTCGGGGCCGGTAACCACTGAATATTCATTTCCCTGTGCCGATTTCAGCACGGCAGACAGGCTCTTCTGCTGCTCTTTTTCATAAAGAAACAGCCGGCAGTCGGCCTGCGCCGCCGCCTGAAGGGCCTTTTCAAAGGGGACGATCTCCCCCACCGTCACCACCCGGGAACGCTGGCACTGCTTGGATGCCTCCAGCGCGATGCGGGCGTAACGCTGCTGCTTTTTTTCGTAGTCCTTGCCTTCCAACCGGACAACACAGTGCTTGGAGGTAAAGGGTACGATGTGGGAAACACCGCACTCCACACACTTCTGGATCAGATAATCAAACCGATCGCCCTTGGAAAGACCGGCATAAACGGTAACAAAGGCGGTTGGCTCGTTATTATAGGTCTCCTGCGACAGGATGCGGGCCGTGACCTCGGTCTTGCCTACCTGCTCCAATGCACAAAGATAGGCCTGTCCATTGCCACAGCAGACGGTAATCTCCTCACCGGGCTGCATCCGCAAAACCCGGGAAATATGCTGGGCATCGGTAGGCTCCAGCGCGATCAAGTCGCCGCAGATTCGATCTTCTGTCACAAAAAAGCGCATGGTGATTCTCCTCGCACTGATAGATTATAACAAATCGGTAACGATTTGTCCATGGAAAAAGTGAAAATTAAGAACTCTTTAAGGAATTTTATTCCTGTGCCCCGCCCTTTTTGCAGCACAGCATGACCCAGCCGTCCCGGGCGATCTCGTTCACGATGACCATGTTGACCTTTTTGAAGGCCTGACGCACCTCTTCGGCGCGAGTGTCGATGATACCGGACAGGATCAGATGACCGTCGGCAGTCATCCAGTCGGGCAGATACTGGGACATGGCGATGAGCACGTCGGCCACGATATTGGCCAGAATCACATCGTAGGGGCCGTTGGCGGTGAACTCGTCCCGCAGGCTTTCGTCCTCCAGCAGGTTGCCGCAGCGGGTGCTGTATCGCAGACCGCTGAGATGGTTTTTGTCCATATTTTCGGCGGTGACCTTCATGGCGTTTTCTTCGATGTCACAAGCCATAGCGTGCTTACCGCCCAGCAGCAGAGCCGTACAGGCCAAAATACCGCTGCCGCAGCCCACGTCCAGAATCTTTGCGCCGTCCAGATTCAGCTGATCCAGCTGCTCCATGCACATCCGTGTGGTGGCGTGGGAGCCAGTGCCGAAGGAGGAGGCAGGATCCATGGTCAGCAGCACCCGCCCTTCGGGCAGGTCAGCCTGCTCCCAGCTGGGGCAGACATACAGGCGGTCGCCCACGTTAAAGGGTTTGTAATACTGCTTCCAGTTGTTCTCCCAGTCCTCGCTCTTGACCTGAGAAACATCCATTTTCAGGCTGCCGTAAAAGCCGCTTTCATCCTGATTTTTCAGTTGTGCCAACAGCTCGCCCATCTTCCGCAGCATCCGTGCGCCCTCTTCGTCGGGAGGCAGATAGCAGTTGACCGAAGGGTTGCGCTGGGGATTGTCAAACAGCTGCTCCTCGATGTAGTCCCAGCGCTTGACGGGAGCATTGACGAAGTCCTCGATGGTCTGGGGATCGTCCACCTGTGCGCCGCCGGTGATCTCTGCCAGCAGTTCAGCCAGCAGTTCGGCAGCGTCGTGGGTGGTTTCGGTGCGTACTTCAATATAATCCATAGCTTATTCCTTTCCCATTTGCAGGAAGCGCATGGCTTCCACCGCAGTGTTACAAAGATAGGTCATAGCCTCTGCCGGATAGTCGCCGGCAGCCGTTTCGCCGGTGAGCATCAGCGCCCAGGCGCCGTCCAGCACGGCGTTGAAAATGTCGCTGACCTCGGCTCGTGTGGGAACTGCGCGGCTTTCCATGGAAGCCAGCAGCTGGGTCACCACCAGAAAGGGCTTGCCCCGGGCGACGCACAGGGCTGCGATGCCCTTCTGAATGGCAGGCAGCTGCCAAAGAGGCATGGCATT
>JAGAVA010000156.1 GCA_017620505.1 Clostridia bacterium | reverse complement strand
TCGCCGAAATATCTTCCGCTATTTTCATCAAAACAGGCTTTCCAGCCGGAACCGTTTTTAAAAAGCATGATATAAACCTCCCCGCTTAATCTGTTCAACAAATTGGAGCTTATTGTTCAGTTTACTTTATCATATTTTTCGGTCCACATCAATGCCTGGTAAAATTACCAGCGTTGGAATCCATCAGTCCAAAAGTAAAAAGGGAGGCCCGGAAACCGATGGTTTCCGGGCGTTTTTTGCATTTTATCAAGCGTTACAGGGCGATTTTTGCGGCGGCGGCCAGCAGCTTGCCCACGTTTTCCACGTCCTTGAGATCAACGATCTCGGCGGGAGCGTGAATGTTGCGGCAGGGGATGCTGACACAGCCCGACAGGATGCCGGCGCGGGTCTTCTGGACGGCAGCGGTATCGGTGCCGCCTGCCAGCAGGATCTCGTCCTGATAGGGGATCTTGTTTTCCTTGGCGGCCTTGCGCAGGTGTTCGATGACCTGGGGATTGCACTGGACGCTGGAATCCTTGATCTTGACGGTGGGGCCTTTGCCCAGGCGCACCTGCATCCGCTGACCGTCGATCTCTCCGGAGGTATCACCGGTGCGGGTCACGTCCACGGCGATGCCCATATGGGGCTGCACGTCCCAGGCGGCAGGCTTCGCGCCGCGAAGACCAACCTCTTCCTGCACGGTAAAGACGAACCACAGGTCGTTCTCCACCTGAGTGTCCTTCAGTTCTTCCATGGCGATCAGCAGGGCGATACAGCCGCACAGGTCATCGGTATAGGGGGCGATCATGGTGCTGCCTGCGCCCATGGTGGTGGGAGCGTCAAACATACAAACCGAGCCGATGGGAGCCAGTTCCTCAGCCTCCTCCTTGCTTTCTGCGCCAATGTCGATATACAGATCGTGCACGTCCACATCGCCAAAGCCGTGCTTGAACACGTCTGCAGCGGCATCGGCACGGATGGTGCCGCGAACGCCGCTTTCCAGCCGAACGGTAACGCCGATCAGACCGGCGGGGCTGTGACCGCCGATGGGCTCAAAGCGCAGGAAGCCCTTATCGTCCACAAAGGTGATCATCATACCGATCACATCCATGTGGGCGGGGAACATCATGCGCTTGCCGGGGCCTTTTTTATGGCAATAGACATTGCCCAGTGCGTCAGAGAACACCTCGTCCACATAGGGCTTGGCCAGCTGGGCCAGCAGCTTGCCCTGAGGCTTTTCAAAGCCGGAGGGCAGGGCCACTTCCACCAGCTGCTTGTGCAATTCCAAAATATTCAGCATATCGCGGCCCTCCTTACTGCTTGAGGAACGCTGCCAGCAGAGCGCCGGCCTGTTCCACGTCGCGCCAGTCATACATTTCGCCGGGGGAATGGATATAACGGGTGGGGATGGACACGCAGGTGGCCATCACATCGGGGCCAGACATCTGCATGGAGCAGGTGTCGGTGCCGCCGCCCAGCAGGATCTCGTCCTGCACGGTAAGGCCAGCCTTTTTGGCGGTCTTTTTCAGCTGCTCATTGAGGGCAGGGCTGCAAATGACACTGGCATCCTTGATTTTGACGGTGGGACCCTTGCCCAGGAAAATTACGCGGTTCTTGCCGTCCTGCATGGGAGTATCGTCGCAGCCGCACACGTCGGTGGCGATGGCAATATGGGGCTGGATGGCCAGCGATGCCGTCTTGGCACCACGGCAGCCCACCTCTTCCTGGGTGGAGAAGACAAAGTACACGTCATACTTGCTGCTTTCCAGCTGTTCCATAGCCAGCAACAGCACCACGCAGCCGATCAGATCGTCGGCGTAGGGGCCCATGATCTTGTGACCGGCAACGGCCTGGGGCAGACCTTCGTAAACAGCCAGATCGCCCACGGACACCTTTTTCATAGCTTCCTGTTCGGAGCATGCGCCGATATCCACGTACAGATCGGTCATTTTGATGGAAGTCCAGCCGCCCGACAGGGTCTTTGCGGCCTCTTTGGCCTTGATGATGCCCCGGGTGCCGTTGGGGAAGACGATCCGGGCGTTGATGAGGGAGGCGGGATCGAAGCCGCCGATGGGTGCGATGGACAGGCCGCCCCACTTGTCTGCACCGGTGACCATAAAGCCGATGGCATCCATGTGGGCGCACAGCATGACCTTCTTGCCCTTGCCCTTCTTGTGGCAGATCAGGTTGCCCATGGCGTCGGTGGTGATCTCGTCCACATAGGGAGTTGCCATTTCTTTCAAAACCTTGGCAATGCCGGTGTGCTCCGCGCCCGAGGGACGGGCTGCGGCTACCAGCGCCTGATGAAGCTGCAAAACATCAAACATCCAGTTCACCTGCTTCCTTCACAACGATGCGCGCCAGCTTGAGCACTTCCTCCAGATCGGGCAGATAGGCCACGTTGCAGGCGCAATGGATATAACGAACGGGAGCCGCCAAGCCAAAGGCGATGGCTGCCGAACCGGCAGTAGTGCCCACACGGGCATCAGTGCCACCGTTGGCACTCTTGCGGTACTGCCACTTGACGCCCTGAGCGTCAGCCTCGGCCAGCACCTGCTGACGGAACTCGCGGCTGTAAACCGTGCCCTTGTCCATCAGAGAAACCACAGCGCCCTTGCGCTGGGCGCAGGACTGCTTGTGAGGTGCCACATCGGGCATATCGGCGGCAGTGGTGCCTTCGATGGCTACCACGCAGCCCGGCTGGATGCGCTGGGCGGCAACGGTAGCGCCACGGGAGCCGATTTCCTCAGCTACCACAAAGGCGAAATAAGTATCATAGAGCAGGTCTTCCTTCAGCAGTTCCATCATGATGGCGCAGCCGATGCGGTCGTCGATGGCCTTGGCCTTCAGGCAGTCCACACCGAACTCGATGGGGGCGCTGTCAAACATGGCGGGGTCGCCCCGCATGACCAAAGCCTCGGCCTGCTCCTTTTTGGTGCAGCCGATATCGATATACAGGCTGCCGATACCGGGGGCTTCCTTGCGTTCCTCGGGGGTGGTCAGGTGAATGGCCTTCAGCGAAATGATGCCGGGGATCTTCTTTTCACCCACACGCATCCGGCGGCCGATGAGCACACGGGGATCAATGCCGCCGGCAGGTGCCAGCTTGAGCATACCGTCCTCGGTGATGTCCTTCACCAGAAAGCCCACCTCGTCCATATGGGCGAACAGAGCCAGCGGACGCTTGCGGGGCTTTGCGCCCTTCTTAAAGACGATCAGGTTGCCCACGGGATCCACTTCCATGGAAGTGGCGTAGGGCGCCACCGCTTTTTCGATAAACTCCCGGACTTCGTCCTCATAGCCGGGAACGCCGTCCAGTGCGCACAACTGTTTCAAAAGTTCTTTCATGGTTTACAGCCTCCCGTCAAAGTTCTCGATAAAGGCGGCCAACAGCTTGCCCACGTTTTTCACGTCGCTCATGCGCAGCATTTCCACGGGAGAATGCATATACTTCAGCGGCAGGGAGACCACCAGGGTGGTAACGCCCTGACCCTGCATCTGGATGGGCCAGGCATTGGTGCCGCTGCCGGCGGGGCAGGATGTAACGATATGAGGAATCTGCTTGGCGCGTGCCACTTCGATGACCCGCTTGGCGAACTTGGGATTGCTGTTGCTGCCCATATCCACATTGGGGCCGTCGCCCAGCTTGACAATGACCTGAGGCGCATCGCCGGTGCGGGCATGGGTCACGTCCACGGCGATGGCATAATCGGGCTGCACCTTGAAACCGGCAGAAATACCGCCCTGGAAGCCGGTCTCCTCCTTGGTGGAGGCGCTGACTACCACGTTGACAGCCAGAGGCTTGCCCTGCAGCAGCTCCATGGCGTGCAGCAAACACACCAGACAGGCACGGTCATCAAAGGCCTTGCCGCACAGCGCGTCGCCCTGCAGCTCGAGGGCATCGTTGGCGAATGCCATGTAATCGCCCACGCGGACGACCTTTTTGGCCTGTTCGCCGGTCATGCCGATGTCTACCACCATCTCGGGGATGGGCACCGACTTTTTGTTGTCGCCGGCCTTCTGGAGATGGGGCGGAATGGCCGCCACAATACCCAGAATGGGACCCTTCTTGGTCAAAACTGTCAACTCGCTGCCCAGCAGCATCCGCTGATCCACGCCGCCCACGGTAGTGAACCGCAGGAAGCCCTCGTCGGTGACCTCGGTGATAAGGAAGCCGATCTGGTCGATGTGGGCATCCAGCATGACGGTCTTCGCGCCGGGGATGCCGCAGTCACGATAGCCCAGCACGTTGCCGAAGTCGTCGATCTCCACCCGGTCGCAATAGGGCGCCATCAGTTCCGCGGCGATCTTGCTGATCCGGACCTCATCGCCCGACACGCCGTAAGCGTTGGTGAGTTTTTTGATTTTGTCTGCCAAAGTCAAAGCGATCACACCTCATTTCAATAACTTTTCGTTGTTTTCTATCTATATTTTACAATTTGTTGACCAACTCTTTGAAATATCGACCCCTTGCCGCAAAATTGGGGAACTGATCGAAGGAAGCGCAGGCCGGGCTCAGCAACACCAAATCGCCCGCTTTTGCGATTTTCCGAGCATAGGCCACCGTGTCGTCCAGATTGTCGAAATGCACCAGCTCCGGCTTGCCGGGGGCATAATCGGGTGCGGCCTTGACGGCGGCTTCGATCTTATCTGCGGTGGCACCGCACAACAGCAGCACCCGTACAGCGGTGGGCAGCGCTGCACCCAGCGCATCAAAGGGGATCTGCTTGTCATAGCCACCGGCGATCAGAATAATCTTATCTGACGGGAAGCACTTCAAGCCTGCCAGCGTGCGGCTGGGACTGCTGGCGATGGAGTCGTTGTAATATTTCACCCCGTCCAGCTCTCTCGTCAGTTCCAGACGGTGCTCCACACCGTTGAATTCCCGGGCAACCTTTGCCATAATTTCCGGCGCTACCAAGCCTTTGAGGGCGGCGCAGGCCGCCATATAATTTTCCACATTGTGATCGCCGGGGATGCGGATGTCGGCTGTCGCCATGATGGGCTCGCCGTTGTCCAGCAGCATACCGTCCTTCAGCCAGACACCGCCCACTACGGGGATGCTCTTTCGAGAGAAAAATCGCACCTGCCCGGAGGCCTTTTCTGCCAGCTCACAGGAGGGCGGATTGTCGAAATTCAGCACCAGAACATCGTCCTTGCCCTGATTTTTGAAAAGATTGCACTTTGCTTCCACGTATTCGGCAAAATCCCGGTGCCAATCCAGATGATTGGGGCTAAGATTGGTGATGACCGCCACATGGGGCGTCTTTTTCATGCTCATCAGCTGGAAAGAGGACAGCTCCAGCACCGCCACATGGTCGTTTGCCATCTTGTCGGCCTGATCCAGCAGAGGCGTGCCGATGTTGCCCCCCAGCCAGACGGTCTTGCCTGCCGCCCGGAGCATTTCGGCAATGACACTGGTGGTGGTGGTCTTGCCGTCGCTGCCGGTAACGGCGATCATCGGGCAGGGACAGACTTCAAAAAACACTTCCATCTCGGAGGTGATCTCTGCGCCACGCTCCTTTGCGGCCAGCAGGCCGGGATGATCGGGCCGCAGACCGGGGGTACGGAATACCACATCGCCCGAAATATCCTCCATATAGTTCTCGCCCAGCACCAGCCGGACGCCCCATTCCTTCAGCTGGGGTGCAATGTCCCCCAACTGTTCCTCGGTCTTTTTATCCCGGGCAGTTACTTCCGCCCCCGCACCGGCCAGCAGCCGCAGCAGCGGACGGTTGGAAACGCCGATACCGATCACAGTGACCTGTTTTCCCCGCAGAGATGCCAGATACTGCTGTAAAGTCATAAAAAATCGCCTCCCGGCAATGAATTGTTTCCCGTTTCATTATATCCCAAATGCACGGGATGTGCAACAAAAAAGAGAGGGCCTTGCGGCCCTCTCTCAAGAGGTTATTGCTGTTACAGAGTCAGCATGCGGTGCATGAACAGAGCCACGTTGGCACGGGTACCTGCAGTGGTGGGATTCAGGTTGCCGGAGGTCAGAACACCCTTGCCCACAGCCCACTTGACAGCCGTCTGAGCCCAGGTGTCCACCTTGGCGTAGTCATAGACAACGCTGGTAGAACCGTTGGTATAGCTGGTGTGCTTCAGATAGCTCACGTCATAGCGATACAGGAAGGTCATGATCTCCTGATAGGTGACGTTGGCGTTGGGATCAAAGATGGTGGCGCTGCGGCCGTTGGTGATGCCGTTCTGGACAGCCCAGCGGACAGCGTTGTAATAGTAATCGCTGGTCTTCACATCGGTGAACTTGTTGGCTGCGGTAACGGTGGGCTGGCCGGCGGCACGATACAGGAAGGTGACGAACTGACCACGGGTCACGTTTTCATTGGGACCAAAGGTGGTGGTGGTCATACCGGTGGTGATGCCGCGGTTGTACAGGAAGTCAACAGAGTCAGCATAGTTGCTGGTCTTCACGTCGGTGAAGTAAGCAGAGTAGGAAGCGTAGGTCACAGCGACGTTGACAGTGCCGGAAACAGCCTTGTCGTTCTTGTTGTAGCCCTTAACGCCGAAGGACGCGGTCTGTGCAATCTTGGAGGAGCTGTAGCTGGGAACGAAGGTGACATAGCGCAGCTGCTTCTTGCCGGCAGAGGTGGTCAGGTAGTAATCGGTACCGATGGTAACGTCTTCCTGATTAGCGGTGCCATAGTTGTAGTACAGCTTGCCGTTCTTGGGCAGAGAGGTGAACTCCACGTAGACATTGTCGTTGTCGCCCAGAGCCTCAAAGGCATCCAGCTCCTGATAGAAGGACATGGTCTGAGCAGCCTTGATGGCGCCGTTCAGGGAATGGGAAGAACCAACGATAAAGTCGATGGTAGCCTCTTCCAGAGTCTTGGTGGACTTGCTGCCCTCGATCTTGTACTTGATAGTGAAGTAAGCGCGGGTGGTGGTGGCCTTGGTGCCGCCCTCAAAGGACAGATCGTTCAGATCGTACTTCTTGTCGTCCACATCCACGTCATCTTCATCGGCGTAGAAGGTCTTGTCGCCGGACTTGGTCAGCTCATCACCATCGGTGATCAGATAACCGGCAGTCTTGGAGCGGGGAGCGCCGGAGATGGTAACCGACACGATGGTCAGATCCTTCTTGGAATTGACCGTATCCTCCAGGTAATCCTGGAACAGTTCGGGATCGATCTCCACTTCTTCGCCCTTGCCAGCCTCAATGGTGATGTCGGCAGCTTCCTGGACGGTGATCTGGTAGATACCCTCGATATTCTTCACATCGTCATCATCTTCGTCAATACCAAAGGCCTTGAACTTGATGGTAATGACGCCGGAGGTCTTCTTTGCGGGGACATAGGTAACGTCGTCGATCAGCTTGTCGCCGTCGTCCTCTTCTTCCACATAGTAGCGGTTCTTGTTGCCGGAGGAGGAAGTGGTGATAGCGGTGTGCTTGCTGTCGTCCTCATCGTACTCATAGTACAGGTAGCCGTCGCCGGAATCGGGCTTGGTGAAGGTGACGTAGGTCAGCTCTTCATACTCGTCGTCCAGATCCAGGAAAGCTTCCTCGAACTCGTCGCCGCTGAACTGGACAACTTCCTTATTGGTGATGGAAGCGCTCAGCAGCAGGAACTCGTCGGAGTACAGATAGATAACGCCTTCCACATAGCCTTTGTCTTTGTCGACTTCTTCATCGTCAGCGTCGTACTCAACGTAGGCAACGTACTCCAGCTCGGAAACATCGCCGGTACCGTTGGGCAGATAGTACATGGCAGACAGCTCAGAGGGAGTGTAATAGCTGTCGTCATAGACTTCGTCCTCGAAGTCGTCATCCTCCCACAGAGTACCGCCGTCCAGCTCCATAGAGGTGAATTCGATGGCTTCCATGTCGCCGCCCAGCAGCGTGTCGATCACGCTGGCAATAGAGCTCAGGCTGCCGCCGGCATAGCCGAAAGTATCGGCAACGTCGGTGGTGCGCAGGGTCAGGGTGACCTTACCGCTGTAAGTAACGCCGCCAACAGTGGTGGTGTAATTGAACACATCGGTCAAAGCGCCCTTTTCATACAGCTCTTCCTCTTCGCTGCTGGTCAGGCTGACATAATAGGTGCCGGTAGAGGTGCTGGCCGTACCCAGATCCAGATCGGTAAAGGTGAAAGCAGCGCTGGCAATCGTCTTGCCCAGCAGGGATTCAATGGCATAATCCACCTTGTCGTCCAGATCGGTGGTGATGGTATCATCATCGCCCTCGGTCACGGCAGTGATAGAAATATCGTCCAGCTTCCAAGCGGTCTTGGACTTGACGTTGACCTCGAACTTCACGCCGCTGTCCACATTGTAGTTTGCAGCAGTGGCATCAGCCAAAGTTGCAGTATACTTATAAGTGTTTGCAGCAGTGGCGGCAGGATCATAGCTGCCGGTCCAGGCGGTCAGATCGGTACCCACAGTCAGAGTCTTGGTGCTGTCATCGCTCAGCTTGACGGTAACGGTCTTGGGCAGCTTGCCCTTAACCTTTTCAGCAGTGGCGCCCACAGGCACTTCCACTTCGGCAATGGCATTGACAGACTTGATGGTTTCCTTGATCACAGTGACGGTAACCTCAACAGTCTGACCTTCCACAGTGGCAGTAAACTTATTTGCTGCATTAACAGCACTGCTGTAAGTATCGCAAGCCCAGGAAGCGGCAGCGACTTCAAACTCAGCGCCATTGGTGTTTTTAGCAGTCAGCTTCACGCCGGCCTTAATGGCAGCTTCAGCTTCGGCCTTAGTGGTGCCGTAAGGAACGGTAATTCCGGTCTTGTCGGCAGTCACAGAAGAAATCGTGCCCTTGGTAACGGTGACGGCACAAGTGGCAGTCTTTGCACCATCGGTGGTGGTGACAGTGATGGTAGCGTTGCCAGGCTTGACAGCCGCGACGGTACCGGCGCTGACAGTTGCGACCGCATCCGCGCTGCTGCTCCAAGTAACTTCTTTGTTGGTAGCAGTTTCAGGAGCAACAGTGGCAGTCAGGTTTTCAGACTTGCCTGCTTCCAGCGTCAGAGAGGTCTTGTCCAGGCTCACGCCGGTGACAGCCACGGGAGTTGTCTCCGTTGCAAATGCACACATGGGCATGACCATGGCCAGAGCCAGGAACAATGCCAGTGTCTTCTTTCCGAATAACTTCAAAGTAATAACCTCCTTTATTTTTCCCTCGGGGAATAAAGTTATCTTAGGGTATCATACCACAACCTGCTCCAAAATGGTACACTTTTTTTCAGATTAATTTATGAATTCTTTCTTAAGAACTCAAAATCTGCTGTTTTCTGGAGACGAGTCCCCTTCTTGACATTTTCTCCCGGCACTGATAGAATAAAACGGCAGCGGGCCGGGCAGCCGCGCAGGGGTGACCCTGTGAGGAAAGTCCGGGCTTCACAGAGCAGGATAACCGATAACATCGGCCGCGGGCGACCGCCGGACAAGTGCAACAGAAATAGACCGCCGCTTTTGCGGTAAGGGTGGAAAGGTGGGGTAAGAGCCCACCGGTGGGGCTGGCAACAGTTCCATCCTGTAAACTCTATCCGAAGCAACACCGACTCGGGGGCTACGGCTTGCTCGGCCAATCTCCGGACAGGTGGCTTGAGGCGGGCAGCAATGTCCGTCCCAGATAGATGGCTGCCGACCACAGAACCCGGCTTATAGGCTCACTGCGGTATATGGAAAAAGCACCCGAGCAGGGTGCTTTTTTCGTTTTATACCTTTTGTTTGGTTTTGATCGTTGCCGCGTAGGCGCTGTTGCACAGACCCAGGGCCGCAGAGATCATAAACAGAGTCTTGATGCCCAGCGCCTGCCAGATCCAGCCGCCGAACAGGGCGATGAAGATGGTGATCACATGGTTGATGGACACACCGGTGGAGATGGTGGCCTTGACCTCCTGCGCGTTGTCGGCCAGATCCTGCACATAAACATTGGCCGCCATGGAGGCCAGAGAAATGATGGAGTCCAGCACATAGTTGATACAGCACACGATAAAGGCCACATCCATGGGGAAAATTTCATGGGCAAAGCCGTAGAAGAAGCAGACGATCACCAGAATCAGTGTGTCGGCCACCATGACGGTCTTATAGCCCACCTTATCGATGATCTTGCCCACCACCGGCGACAGCAGGAAGCCTGCAACAGAGCAGATGGCATGGAGCAGGCTGATGGCGGCGGCATTGGCGCCGTAAAACAGAATCAGCACATAGGGGCCGAAGGTGAAAAACACCTGCTTGCGTGCGCCGTAAAACATCTCCAGCATATAATATTTGGTGTATTTTTTATGGAAATAGAACCGGCGCTTGGTCTCGTCGGTAGTGGAACTGCCGCGGATGCGCAGGGAGAACACCGCGCTGACGCCGGTAAGCACGGCAGCGGCGATGAAGAAGGCATTGTAAACGCTCTGACCGCCCGCCGTCAGCGAAAAGGCCGCCACGATCACCAGATAACCCACCAGGGTGCCGATCTGGCTGGTGGAGCTTTGCACGCCCAGCACCTCACCGCCCCGTCCCGGCTTGGCGTACTCCAGCGCCAGAGTATTTTTCATGCCCAGCTGGATGTGCTCACCCAGAGAATACATACAGATGGCCAGGGTTGCCAGTACTTTTGTGGGCGGCAGGACGGCGTGCATGGCCATACCGGCCAGCATGATCACCGCACCCACTTTATACAGGCTTTCGGCCGACAACATATAAAAGGCTGCCAGAATGAACACCAGCAGAATACCCGGCAGCTCCCGGAAAAACTCGGTCACGCCCCGGTCCATCTCCCCCATACCCACGATCTCTGCCAAAAAGTTGTCCAGCATACCTTTATACAGGCCGTAGGAAAGGCCGGTGATGAGCACCGACAGCAAAAGGATCTTAAACTGGGAGTTTTCCTTAAATAATTCTTTGAATTTGGTCATGATTTCACGCTTCTCTCTGTAATTGTGCGGGGTGTCGGGGACGCCGCCCCCTACACCGCAAACCGTTTGCATTATAACACAAAGATCGCCCCGGAAGAAGACCTTCCGGGGCGGTTTTGCTTCTTTTTACAGATCAGTCGTTGATCCAGCGGGGGATGTTCAGCTCGTCGGGAGTGATGTCGGTGGTGTAGGGATTCATGTACTGGTTCACATACTCAGTGACCTGCTCGGCATCCAGATACACATAGGACTGGGTCTTGTATTTTGTTGCGTTGGGGTTGGTCCAGTAGCCGGTGGTGTAATAGGGCAGGGTATCGGAGGTCAGATCCTCATCAAAATCCATCTTGACTGCCACATTGGTCAGGAACCACACCATATTCTGCACGCTCATGTTGGTGTCCACATTCTTGTTGAACACCTCGATATACTCCTCGATCTGGGTGACGGAGAACTTCTGCAGCACCTGCTTCATGGTGGCCACCAAAAAGTCCTTCTGGCGGTTCACACGACCAAAGTCGTTTTCAGAGGTGGAGCGGAAACGGACGAACTGCAGAGCCTCGTCGCCGGTGAGCACCCGGTGACCGGCAGGCAGATTGATGTCATAGTCCAGATTCAGATCGGGGTGCACCATATCAAAGGGAACGGTGTACTCCACGCCGCCAATCAGGTCGATGACCTCCTTGAAGGCCGCCATGTCGATGGCAACGTAATAGTTGATGGGTACGCCGGTGACTTCGGTGACCTTCTGGCACATCATCTCGGCTTCGCCCCAACCGTACATGGCGTTCAGCTTGGGGATGCTGATGGGAGCATCCACCTGGGTATCCCGGTTGATGGACACCAGACGCACCTTGCCGCCCACGCTGTCTACCGAGCACAGCATCAGGGTATCGGTGTTATAGCCGTCCATGGTACCGGCCAGCAGGATGGAATACCAGCCTTTTTTGAATTCCTTTTCCTGGGGCAGAGGATCCACCGGCGTGTCCAGCGGGGTCTGGGTGCTATCCTCGGGCTTGGGCTCCACCGGAATCTGCACATTGGTATCGGGCTGGACAGTCTGATCGGTGTTCACATTGTTGTTGCCTACCGTGTTATTCTGCTCGGGAGGTGTGGTAAAGAACCAGATGCCCCAGATCACCAGGATCAACAGAACAGCCAGCGCGATCCACAGGCCGATATGTTTTTTTCCGCCGGAGGCTGCCGGACGGGGTGCTTCATATTTTCCCATAATCATTCTCCTGTTATGTCTAAAAACGATGTTTTTCTTTTAGTTCAAGTAAGTATATCACAGTTCTGACGCTGATTCCACAGGTTTTTCCTTAAAAATTCCTAAAATTTCATATTTTACATTCTGTTCACCCTGTGCTATGATGAGTTAGACCGGGTTTTCCCGAAAATGTTCCCGAAAGTGGAGAATCTCATGTTCAACGATTTTCTGTTCAGCATCAACGCCACCCTGCCGGTGTTTGCCGTCATGGTGCTGGGATTTCTGCTGCGAAAGACGGGCTTCCTGACGGAAGGTTTCTGCAAAACGGCAAACACCCTGGTGTTCCGGCTGTGCCTGCCCGTCATGCTGCTGCGGCAGATGGCACAGATGCGTCCTGCCGATCTGGTGGACGGGGGCTTTCTGGCCTATGCCTTTTGCGGAACACTGGTGACCGTACTGGCAGTCTGGCTGTTTTCCCGAAAAGTGCTCCAGGACAAGACCCTGGTGGGTGCCTTTGCCCAGGGCAGCTTCCGGGGCAACACCGCCCTGCTGGGCACGGTGTTTCTGGAGAGTATCTGCGGCAGCCGCGCCTATGCACCGCTCATCATTCTGGCAGCGGTTCCTCTTTATAATGTGTTATCGGTAGTCATCCTCAGTCTGGAGGCCGGAGGCGGCAGTCGTCTGGACAAGGCCCATTTGTTGTCGGCTCTCAAGGGTGTGGCGAAAAATCCCATTCTGTGGGGGATTCTTCTGGGTCTGCCCTTTGCCTTTCTCTCTCTGCCCATCCCCACGGCTGCCGACAAGGCGCTGTCCATGCTGGGCAATCTGGCTTCTCCCCTGTCCCTCATCGTCATTGGTGCGGAGTTTCGCTGGACGGCGGCTCTGCAGCGCAAAGGCCCCACCTTGGGGGCGGCCTTTCTCAAGCTGGTGGTTCTGCCCGGGCTGCTGATCCCCCTGGGTGCCCTGCTGGGCTTCCGCAACGACGGACTGGTGGCATTGCTGGTGATGAGCGGCACCCCCTCAGCAGTCAGCTCCTACATCATGGCGCAAAATATGGGCAACGACGGCGTGCTGGCAAACGGCATCGTGGCGGTGACCACCCTGCTTTCTGCCGTGACCATGACCGGTTGGATCTTTTTGCTGCGGGTCATGCAGTTGATCTGACAGCGGGTCGTCGAGGACGCCGACCCCTACAACATACAAGGAAGGCGAAAGCATGCTCAACAACTTTCTCTACAGTCTCAACGCCACCCTGCCGGTGTTTGCCGTCATGGTGCTGGGCTGGATTTTGAAAAAAGTCCATTTTTTGTCTGACGAGTTCATCCGGGTGGCAAACAAGCTGACCTTCAAGGTAGCGCTGCCCTGTATGCTCTTTCTGGACATTGCCGAAATGGACCCCTCCCAGCTGCTGGACGGACGATTTGTGGCCTACGGCTTCACCGTCACCCTCATCAGCATTGTGGGCATCTGGGCGCTGGCAAAGTTTTTCATGAAGGACAAGACCCAGGTGGGCGCTTTCGTGCAGGGAGCCTACCGCTCCAGCGCCGCCGTACTGGGCGTGGCACTCATCACCAACGTTTACGGCAACGCCGGTTATGCACCTCTGATGATTCTGGCCTCGGTGCCGCTATATAACGTGTTTGCCGTCATTATTCTGGTACTGGAGGCAGGCGGCGGCGGAAAGCTGGACGGCAAACGGCTGAAAAACGCCGCCCTCAACGTGTGCAAAAACCCCATCATTCTGGGGATTCTGGCGGGCATGCCCTTTGTGCTCTTCCAGTGGCACATTCCCGCCATGGCGGACAAGACCCTGTCCATGCTGTCCAATCTGGCAACACCCCTGTCCCTGCTGGCTATCGGCGCCGCCTTTGACTGGGGCGATGCCCTCAAAAAGGCAAAGCCTACCCTGATGGCTGCCGCCACCAAGCTGGTGATTTTGCCCGCCCTGTTCCTGCCGGCAGCGGTGGGGCTGGGCTTCCGGGATGCGCAGCTGATGGCAATTCTCATCATGCTGGGCAGCCCTTCCACCCCCTCGGGCTACATTATGGCAAAGCAGATGGGCAACGACGATGTGCTGGCAAACGGCATTATCGTGCTGACCACATTGCTGGCTGCCGTGACCATCACGCTCTGGATTTTCCTGCTACGCAGCTTTGGATTGCTGTAAAAACATCAAAACGCACCCAAACGGGTGCGTTTTTCTTATCGTTTTTCGATTTTCATGGCAAAAGTCAGGCAAAACAGCCCTGCCATAATGCAAAGCACCGACAGTTCGGGCAGCCAGTGCCACACCGGCACGGGAGGATCGGCAAAAAAATACAGCCGGGTATCCTCCACAAAAATATGATACAGCAGCGGCAGACCAAAAAGGGGATACAGCAGCTTTTTGGTGGGCAAAAAGCCCAAAACGGTAGCATAATAGAGCACCAGCACCGCCAGATACAGGATGGTGCACAGGGTTTTATGTAAAGGCGCAAAGGTCTGCGCCTTCAAAATAAAAAACACTACCCCCAGCACAACCGACACCATACTGGCAGGCTTTGCCCAGCGGCTTCCTGCGGCCATTCCCAGCAGAAAGACAACCGCTGCCAGCAGGGGCAGCCACAAGTGGAGCCACAGCGGTCCATCCTTTCCCTGCTCCACACCGTAATACCAGCAACGCAGCAAAGCCGCCAGACCCATAAACAGGCAGGCGGCTTTTGCACCCCAATGACGGGTATCAACGATAAGCTTCCGGTGCTTCATCAGGCCTTTGCCGCCTCGGCATCCCGCTTTTTATCCAGACGGGCGTTGCGCAGATAGAGCAGCATATCCACCGAGATGGCCAGCAGGTTGAACACATAGAAGAATGCGCCCAACCAGAACATAAAGCCCAGGGCAGCGCCGTCAGCCATCTGCCACAGCAAAACCTTGCGGGTGATGCCGAACACATAGCCCACCCAGATAAAGACCTCAAACAGCAGGCTCTTGCCCTTGTTGGTGCGGGAAATGAAAGATTTCCGCACAGAGATCGGCCAGGACAGGCCGAAGCAAAGCACCATCAGTGCTTCCAAACCGTTGGTCAGAAAATCCATCTATGGTTCCTCCTTTTATTCGGCACCGCGGATAAAGTCTGCGATCTGGTCGAAGAATGTTCCGTCGGTGAGGGTCTTGAGCAGTTCGATGTAGAAATCCATGCCGTTGTCACTGTTGGTGTTGATGACCACGGCCTCCTTTGTGGCCTTGTCCCAGACGGCAAAGGACTTGAATCCGTCGTTATCTCCCCAGTGCCACAGCACGTTGGGGTCTGCATCGGGGATGCCAAAGCCCAAACCCCAGTGGATGTTGTCGTCGGCCTTGTTCTGGGCAGAGGTCATCTCGGCAAACGCCTTGTGGGACAGGCCTCCCTGCTCGTTCAGCATGGCGCACAGGAAGCGGGCATAGTCGGCAGAGTAGGAATACAGTGACCAGGCGGCATTGGGTTCGGGGGCGTTGCCCGAAACTCTGCGCCCATTCCGCACCTTGCGGACGGAGCCGTCCTTTGCAAAGCCCACCGAAAAGGCGGCGTACACGGCAGGGGTCCAGTAGGCAGTGGAGCTTTCCATGCCGAACTTGCCGAAGAAGCGCTCCTTAAACAGCTCATTCATATTTTTGCCTTCGATTTGCTCCACCAGCTTCTGCAGCAGGAAATAGCCCTCGCCGGAGTAGCTGTATTGGGTGCCGGGGTCAAAGCGCATATCCATGGGCTTTGCCTGCCAGTTGGGCAGACCGCAGCTGTGGCACAGGCACATCCGGGGCGTGATGCTCATAAAACGGGGATCGTTAGACCAGGGTTCTTCCTTCAGCAGGGGAGCGATGGGGGCATCCAGGTCGATCTTGCCCATGTCCACCTCCTGCATGGCCAGCAGGGCGAACAGCGATTTGGTCAGCGATGCGCACTCGAACAAAACGCCTTCGTTCATGGGCGTGCCCTGCTCGTTGCGGACGCCATAAGCCTGACTCCACACCACTTCGCCGCCGCGGACGACGGCCATGGTGGCACCGGGGATCTTGTGCTTTGCCATCAGTTGGGGCACAAGGCCGGTGGTCTTTACTGTTTCAAAAGAAGTATCCAGAATTTTCATGGAATTCTGCCTCCGTATCTGAAAATTTCATATCGTAGGCCATTATAATACAGCTTTTTGTCAAATGCAATGCCCCAGCAGCAGCAAAAGGGCGGCAGCCGTCAGTTCCCGCCCGCGGGGAAGACCGGTGAGGGGCACTTCCCGAGGCTGGATCTCCTGTCCCCACAGGGTGAACATGGTGCGCTGGAGGGTGGCAAGTCCCCCTTCCTGCAGCAGAGAGGAGGCCGTCAGCGTGCACCGCCTGTCCAGACCACAGGTGATAACCTGTCCCCCGCCGCGGACGTTCCCCTGCTCGTCCACAAACACGTCCCACCGCTCGCCGCCCTCCGCCAGCCGTGCCTGCAGACCAAACCGGCCCATCAACTCCCTCAGCCAGCCCTGGTCACAGGCTCTGGCACAGCCAACGATCACCATGGATGCTCTCCCCTTTTTTTGTTTTTCCTTTAGAATATGCAAAAAGAGACGGCATAAACCGTCTCTTTTCTGAAAAAATGTGTTTTTATGCGAACTGGGCCTGATACAGCTCCCAGTAGAAGCCCTTTTGGGCCATAAGGCTTTCATGGGTGCCATGCTCCACTACGTTGCCATCCCGCACCACCAGAATGTTATCGGCAGACTGGATGGTGGACAGGCGGTGTGCCACCACAAAGCAGGTTTTGTCCTCCATCAGCTCCCGCATGGCCTGCTGCACCACCATTTCGGTACGGGTGTCCACGTTGGAGGTGGCCTCGTCCAGAATGAGCATGGGGGTGTCCATCAGCATGGCCCGGGCGATGGTCAGAAGCTGCTTCTGTCCCTTGGAAATGTTGGCGGCATCGTCGGCAAGGATGGTGTCGTAGCCCTGGGGCAGACGGGTGATGAAATTGTGGATGTGGGCAGCCCTGGCGGCGGCCTCCACCTCCTCCCGGGTAGCATCGGGACGACCATAGGCGATGTTGTCGTAAATGGTGCCGTAAAACAGCCAGGTGTCCTGCAGCACCATGGACCAGGCAAGGCGCAGGCTGGAGCGGGTCAGGGCGGTGTGCTCTTTGCCGTCCACCCGGATGGTTCCGCTGTCCACATCATAAAACCGCATGAGCAGATTGATGAGGGTGGTTTTTCCGGCTCCCGTGGGGCCGACCACGGCGATCATCTGACCGGGCTTGGCCTCCAGCGAGAAGTTTTTCAGAATGGT
>JAGAVA010000017.1 GCA_017620505.1 Clostridia bacterium | reverse complement strand
ATCGCTTACGGCGGTATGCTGATCGAGTGCGCTCTGGCCATCATGACTCTGATCGCCGTTGCTCACGCCTACTCCTTCAACGGCACCGACATGGCTTTCTCCGGCGCCACTGCCATCTTTGGCGGCGGTATCGCCTCCATGATCGATCCCAGCCGCGGCACCGTGTACAGCGTTCTGTACACCCTGCTGGTTCTGACCTACTCCACCTTCTGCCTGACCTCTCTGGACACCGCTACCCGTATGGGCCGCTTCATGTTCCAGGAGCTGTGGCTGGATGGCACCAAGGGTGAGACTCCCGAGAACGTCACCGGTTACAAGAAGATCCTGGCCAATCCTTATGTGGCCACTCTGATCACCGTCGTGCTGGGCATCACCTTGGGCATGAACGGCTACGGCAAGATCTGGGCTCTGTTTGGCTCTGCCAACCAGCTGCTGGCCGCTCTGGCTCTGCTGGCCATTGCCGCTTGGCTGGGCAACATCGGCCGCAAGAACGCTATGTGCTGGATCCCCATGTTCTTCATGCTGTTGGTCACCCTGGCCTCTCTGTTCATCAACACCAAGACCCAGTTTGGTCTCATTGCTGCCGGCGGCGCTGACTGGGGCCCCTGGGCTCAGGCCATCCTGGGCGTCCTGCTGATGGTTCTGGCCGTCGTCCTGGCTGTGGAAGGCGTCCAGACCATCTTCTTCAAGAAGAAAAAGGCTTCTAAGTAACAAAAACTGAAAACAGCGTTTTGCCAGTACCTGTTTAGAAAAGGGTCTGCCCAATCGGGCAGACCCTTTTTTCATGAAAAAAGACCACCACTTGAAAACTTTCAAATGGTGGTCTGGAATGGTGGAGGTGAGGGGAGTCGCCCGTCTGCGGACGGAGCGGTGGCGCGGGAAAACAGTCCACCGGACTGTTTTCTAACACGCGCCCTTCGACTCCCCCACAAAAGGAAAGGCAAAACAAAAAAGACACCCTAAGGGTGCCTTTTCCGTTTTGGTGGAGGTGAGGGGAGTCGAACCCCTGTCCGAAAACCCATCCACAAGTCCTTCTCCGAGCGCAGACGGTTGATTCCATTCCCTTGGGCTGACGGCAGCCGTCAGTCTTCAACCCTTGGTAGCTTCATGATGCATGGCACGGGCAAAGCTTACCGTACTCACGGACGCCACTAGTCGACGCCTTTATCCGGGCCGTGGCACTCCCAGTAAAGACGGCCGCCATTAATTAGGCAGCGTAAGACAGCTTAGAGTTGTCGTTTATTTTTAAGGTTTGCCCATTTTATAGAGGTCAGGCGCCTCTGCTCGCTAGACCGGCTTCAAGATCCCCGTCGAAACCTTTACACCCCCATAGTAACTTATCGGTTGCGCTCCCGCATAGCCCGATCCATCTCCCGGGAGGCGTCCCTCCGGGCGGCGTCATCGCGCTTGTCGTGGAGTTTTTTACCCTTGCACAGACCCAGCTCCAGCTTCACCCGGCTGCCCTTGAAGTACAGGGACAGGGGGATCAGGCTGTAGCCGTCCCGCTTGACGTAGCCGAACAGCTTCATGATCTCCCGCTTGTGCATGAGCAGCTTGCGCTGGCGCAGGGGATCTCTGTTAAAGATATTTCCCTGCTCATAGGGGGAGATATGCATACCCACCACGAACATCTCGCCGTCCTTGATGGAGCAATAGCTGTCCTTCAGGTTGACCGCACCGGCACGCAGGCTCTTGACCTCGGTGCCTGCCAAGGCGATGCCGCATTCATAGGTCTCCTCCACGAAATAGTCGTGCCGGGCCTTGCGGTTGACGGTGATGATCTTGCCGTCGGTCTTCTTTTTATCTGCCAAAGCCCAAACACTCCTTTCGCTTTGGATTCCATTCTATCATACGGCAAAAGTGCCCTGCCGTCAAGTTACGGTTTCATTACATCGCTGATCTGCCCGGTGATGATCTCAAACAGGGCATCTCCCCGGGTGAGAAGGCGGAAGATCCGCCGGACGGTATCCACGGGGATGCGATCCAGAGCGGCCTGTACAGTGGCTTTTACGTCAGACCGCTGGGCTTCCTGCTCCAGATATTCCTCCAGGCACAGGCCGGAGGCAAAAATCTTTTTGGCGTTGTCCCGACCCACATAGCGGTAGTGCCAGGGCTCATAAATGATGCCGGTGACCTGGCTCTTGTCGATGGGATAGCGGAGAAGAAAGCCGTATTCCCAGGAATGAGCCATCAGCCACTGCTGTGCGGCGGTTTCGGCCTGCCGTTCATCCAGCACCTGATAGCTTTCGTCCACGATGTCCACTGCCCAGCCCAGCTGGTGCTCGGAAGTGCCGGGAACGGCCACAATGGTGGCGGCCTTTTTGCGGGCGGCCTCTTCATCGTAGCCATAGCCCTTCCACTGGCGCACCTTGTTGGCATACAGCTGCTCCTGGGTCTTTTGAGTGCGGTAGGAGGAGCGCACCTGGGGGGACAGACCATCGGCGCGGCAGGCTTCCAGCATGGCCATCAGGTCATCGTAGCAGGTCTTGTCCACCTTGTGCCCGTTGCCGATGTTCACCAGTTCCACCGTCCAGTCCTCGGGAAGGGTGTTCCAGGGGTTCACCAGGGTCAGCAGGCGGTCGCCGGTCTCCTCTTCCGCAAAAACCGGCAGACAAAAACCGGCGCACAGGGCGCAGACCAACAGAATTATGAGAAACTTTTTCATGATTCACCTTCTTTGCAGGCTGATGATACCACAAAAAAGGTAAAAAAGCACGCGAAATGCGTGCTTTTTAAGAATTATTTCATAATTAGCGTTTTGAGCGCTGCCTCCAGCCCTTTTGCCACCGTTTCTGGGGCCATGCTGGGCGTTGGACGGTCACAGGCCTGCGCCGGGGTGGCGGGAACGTGGATAAATCCTGCCGGGATGGCCTGCCCGGTGCGTGCCAGATGATCCAGCAGACCGTACATCAGGTCGTTGCATACGAAGGTGCCTGCCGTGTTGGACAGGGAGGCGGGCACACCGTTCTCCTTCATGGCCTGCACCATGGCCTTTACCGGCAGGGTGGAGAAATAGGCCGCCGGGCCCTCTTCCCGGACGGGTGTATCCACCGGCTGATTGCCGGCGGTGTCGGGGATGCGGGCATCCATCACGTTGATGGCCACACGTTCGGGGGTAATTTCGGCTCTGCCGGAGGCCTGTCCCAGACAAACCACGGCATCGGGCCGCAGATCGTCCACCAATTTGGTGACAGCATCAATGGCCTCGCCAAACACCACCGGGATGACCCGTTTTTCAAGGGTCACGCCGCACAGCTGGTCGGGCAACAGCGACAGGGCCGCCATGGTGGCGTTGGTGGTTTCCTGCTGAAAGGGCTCGAAGGCGGTAATCAAAATGGTCATGGTTCAGGTCTCCTTTCAAGGATATATCGTAGGGAAGGCTGCTTGGTTCTACATCCATTGTTCCAAAAGCGTTTCTATCATTTTATCGGACAGGAAAGGCAGAATCGCTGACAGGTCACTGCTGCTGACCTTTGTGCCTGCTTTCAGCATACGCTGCACCAGCGTGCCAAGGATCTTCTCGTCTACAAAAGGGGCGATGGAAGAAAGCTCAGACAGACCATATCCTTCGGTGCGAGCAGACAACAGCAGTTCACCCAATACGGCTTCATCCAGAAAGGGTGCCAGAGCGCCCAGCTCCCACAGGGTACAGCCGCTTTCAAGATGCTTGCGCGCCTGTCGGCTGAGGAACTCCTCACTGACGAAGGGCGCGATAGTCATCAGATCGGTCATGCTGATTTTGTTTCCAGCCGCCCGGTCGGCCTGTTCCTCAGTCAAGAGGGGCGCTACCTGCTGCAGCTCCTCCGGCTCCAATGAAGGGATTCTATCCTTTGCGATATCCTTTGTGATCTGGGCTGCCCGGCGGTTGCCCAGCAGCTCGTCGATGGAAATGTCCAGCAGCCGGGAAAGCGCACTGAGATTGGCAATGTCCGGGCAGGTCTGTCCCGTTTCCCTTAGTTAAAGATATTGTTGGGTATCTCAAGATGTGTCATTCGATTTTGCCGATAAAGCGGTAGAAGATTTCCACTTCCTGTTCCCGGCTTCCGTCCTCACTTTTGACCGCTTCATGGACAAGGATTTTTT
>JAGAVA010000155.1 GCA_017620505.1 Clostridia bacterium | reverse complement strand
TCCAGCTGGCTGTAAGGAATGACGATGCCTTCCTTGTCCAGGGTGGTCTTGATGTTTTCCAGCAGCCAGGAGCGCAGCTCCCAGTAGTCGCCGGACTTGCACCAGACGCGCACCATGATATCCACGGCGGAGCCGCCCAGATTCCACACCCGGACAAAGGGCTCGGCAGGCTGCTGCAGCGCACGATCATCTTTGGCGATGACCCCTTCGATGACCTGCTTGGCCTGCTCCAGAGAGCAGTCATAGGACACGGGGATGGTCAGGTCAATGCGGCGGGTCTCACACTGGGAATAGTTGGTGACGATGCTGCCGGTGATGGTGCTGTTAGGCACGTGGATCTGCTTGTTGTCCACAGTGGTCAGAATGGTGTGGATGAAGCCCACCTTGCTGACGGTGCCTTCCGCACCGGGAACATCAATGTAATCACCGGTCTCAAAGGGCTTGCTGCCCAGAATGAACAGACCGCCCGCCAGGTTGGACAGGCTGTTCTGCATAGCCAGGGAGAAAGCCAGACCGAAGGTGCCCAGCAGGGTAATGATGGAATCGGTGGGCAGACCCAGCTTGTCGGCACAGGTGAGGATCAGCAGGAACAACAGCAGGATGCGCACCACGTTCACCGCAATGCTGCGGATGCTGGGATCCAGCTTTTCGTTGCGCTCCAGCAGCTTATCCAGCAGCTTGGCAGCCCATTTGATGAGCATATAGCCCACCAGGAAAATCACCACGGCAGCCAGAATGGTGGACAGATTGAGTTTGGTCAGCGCGCTCAGCCAGGTATTCAGAGAGCTGGCGCCTTCGGTGGCAGTCAAAAACAGGGAATTCATAGGGAAAACATCTTCTTTCTGTAGGATTTGCGGAGAAAATCGCATATTTTGTTTATTATATCACAATTCTGATACCGTGACAACGAAAAACGACGGGCGAAAGCCCGTCATCCTTCTTTTTTACAAAATACTTCCCGCAGTCCCACCAGTACGGTGAACACCCCGAAGGCGCGCCGCAGCAGGTCGGTGTCCAGTCCAGCCGTCAGCCATGCGGTGAGTGCGGCGGTTGCAACCCCCGCCGCTCCCGCGCGAAGGGCAAGCGGCTTGTCCACCAGCCCGTTTTTCAGATGTCCATACAGAGCCGGCGGCGCGGTCAGCAGAAAATACAGCAGATTGATGCCCTGGGCCTGCCGCTGCTCCATACCGCCAAAGTTGGTCAGATAGACCAGCAGCAGCGTGCCGCCGCCAATGCCCGCGCCGGTGAGCACCCCGGCGGCAAATCCGGCCAGAATCGCCCCGGTCATGCCAGCACCGCCCGAATGCCCGACAGAATGAGCAGCGCGCCAAACAGCCGCCGCAGCCAGGTCACAGGCATCCGCTTGAGCCATTTTCCTGCCGCAAAGCCGCCTGCCGCGCCGCCCAGCAGGTAAGGGAAGGCCTGCCGCCATTCCACCTGTCCACGAAAGAGGGCAAAGGCCAGCGTCACCGCCGACAGGGGCAGGATGATGGCGAGGGAAGTGGCAAAAGCCTTTTGGGCGGGCAGTTTATGAACCCGCAGCAGCAGGGGCACCAGCAAAATACCGCCCCCTGCGCCGAACAGCCCGTTGAGCACACCGGCAGCCGCGCCGGAAAGATAGGGAAGAAGGGTCATGAGAAAACCTCCGCTTTTTGTCATCCTGAGGAGCAAAGCGACGAAGGATCTCCCGCCATCAGCACGGACTGTCTGACAGAGGAGATCCTTCGCTTCGCTCAGGATGACAGGGTAACGGTAGTATGCCCCAATTCATCCTTCCAATTCCAAAAACGCCTTACCCAGACAGTTCAGCACGTCCCGGGGCAGCATGGCGTATGTGCCTTGGGCCTGTCGTGCCAGCGCGCCTGCACGGCTGTGGAGCCAGACGGCTAAAGCGGCGGCCTCCAGCGGCTTTTGAGGCATCTGGGCAGCAAGACCTGCTGTCAGACCGGCCAGCACATCGCCGCTGCCGCCCTTGGCCATGCCGCTGTTGGGGGCTTCCAGTACATATCGCCGGATGCCGTCGGTGATGATGGTGTGCGCACCCTTGAGCACCAGCACGCAGCTGTGCTTTGCGGCAAAGGCCATGGCAGCGCCGTCGGGGTCGCTTTCCACCTGCTCCCGGGTCAGCCCGGAAAGACGGCAGAACTCCCCCATGTGGGGCGTCAGAATACAGCGGTTTGACACATTATATAATAAGGTGAGATGTTTCGCCAGCAGATTGAGCCCGTCGGCATCGATGACCATGGTACCCGCGTAGTTTGCGGTCAGCGATTTGAGCAGCCGGTATCCCTGGTCGGTGATGCCAACGCCGCAGCCGAACAGCAGGCTTTGGGCCTTTTCGGCCTGACCCAAAATGATCCACGCGGCATCCTTGTGGATGGCGCCGGGGATATCCTCGATCTGTCGGGCCACCGGCAGCAGCAGTGCCTCGGGCGCGGCGGTGCGGGCTGCGTCGATGACCTCTTCCACCGAGCACAGCTGCACCAGGCCGGCACCCGAGCGCAGTGCGGCCTGGGTGGAAAGCAGGGCAGCCCCCGACATACCTGCGCTGCCGCATACCAGAGCAGTGCGGCCGAAGTGCCACTTGGCCTGCCGGTCATCCCGGTGGGGCAGCAGTTTCCGGGCGGTATTCTGATCCAAATTTTGAGCCATAAGCCACCTCCTGACCCTTGCAAGGGCAAGGCTCCTGTGATATACTCCTATTATAACGGCTTTTCCATAAAAGAAAAAGCCTGTAAAGGTAAAAAACTTTCAAAAAATCGCAAAAAAGTGGAAAAAAGGGCTTGACTCCGGGACATGGTTTTGATATTCTAATTACACCTGTCAGGGTCTTTTTTTATGCCCTATTCAGGGAGGCAAACAGGTTTTGTCCCCGAGACAAGGCCAAATTTGAAGGAGGTGCCGAACAATGCGCGTTAAAGTCACGCTCGCGTGTACGGAATGCAAGCAGAGAAACTACAACACGGTCAAGAACAAGAAGAATACCCCCGACCGTATGGAGCTGAACAAGTATTGTCCTTTCTGCCGGAAGCACACCTTACACAGAGAAACCAAGTAAGGAACACGGAAAGGAAGGTACAGAACTATGTCTGAAAACAACAAGGATCTGACCACTTCCCAGGAAGTTGCATCCAAGAAGACCGAAAAGGTTCAGAAGAAGGATCAGAAGCCCGGCTTTTTCAAGCGCGTGGCAAAGTGGTTCCATGAGCTGAAGGTCGAGGCCAAGAAGGTCGTCTGGCCCAACAAGAAGACGGTCACCAAGAACACCGTCGTGGTCATCATCGCCCTGGTCGTCCTGTGCGCGGTTGTTACCGTGCTGGATGTTGTCTTCGGCGGTATCCGCGACCTGCTGGCTCAGCTGGTCTGATCCCGTCCGGAGGTCAAAAGATGTCTGAAAGCGCAAAATGGTACGTGGTTCACACGTATTCCGGCTACGAAAATAAGGTAGCCGCCACCATTCAGAAGACCGTGGAAAACCGCCATCTGGAGGATCTGATCTTCGACATCCGCGTCCCCATGGAGAACGTTACCGAGCTCCGGGACAACGGCGAGAAGAAAGAAGTGGAACGCAAGATGTTCCCCGGCTATGTCCTCATCAAGATGGTCATGAACGATGACAGCTGGTATGTGGTTCGCAATACCCGCGGCGTCACCAGTTTCGTCGGCCCCGGCTCCAAGCCGGTGGCTCTCACCGAACAGGAAGTGGCTTCTCTGGGTATGGAAAAACTGGAGGTCAAGCTCTCTTATCAGGTGGGCGACAGCGTCAAGGTCATCGATGGTCCGCTGGAGGGCTTCATTGGTGTGGTGGACGAGATCGATCTCACCAACCATACCGTCAAGGTCACCGTTTCCATGTTCGGCCGCGGTACGCCCGCAGAGCTGAAGTTCGGTCAGGTGGCCGCACTGGAAAAGTAAAACATTTACCCCTGCGTATCCCCGCATGAAGTGGGAGAGCGAAAGCTCACTTTTACCACATTTTTATTAGGAGGTGCTCCAAGTGGCACAGAAAGTAACTGGTCTGATTAAGCTGCAGATTCCCGCCGGTAAGGCAACTCCGGCTCCCCCTGTTGGTCCCGCTCTGGGTCAGCACGGTGTCAACATCATGCAGTTCACCAAGGAATTCAATGAGCGTACCAAGAACGAAGGCGACCTGATCATCCCCGTCGTGATCACCGTTTATGCCGACCGTTCCTTCTCTTTCGTTACCAAGACTCCCCCCGCTGCCGTTCTGATCAAGAAGGCTTGCGGCCTGAAGTCCGGCTCCGGCGTCCCCAACAAGACTAAGGTCGCCCAGCTGTCCAAGGAAGATCTGCGCAAGATCGCCGAGCAGAAGATGCCCGACCTGAATGCTGCCAGCGTTGAGGCTGCCATGTCCATGGTCGCCGGTACCGCTCGCTCCATGGGCGTCACTGTCGAAGAGTAATGTTCCCCGCGGCTAATAGCCGCAGTTTGTTGATGCGGTGACAGTCACCGCAACGTGGGAGGGCAAAAAAATTGCTTGCCCGAGAAACCACTATAAGGAGGATATAATTAACATGCGCAAAGGTAAGAATTACGTTGAAAGCGCAAAGCTGATTGACCGTGCCAAGCAGTACGATGTCAACGAAGCTATTGATACTATGCTGAAGACCGCTAAGGCCAAGTTCGACGAGACCGTTGAGATCCACATCAAGCTGGGTGTCGACTCCCGTCACGCTGACCAGCAGGTCCGCGGCGCTATCGTTCTGCCCCATGGTACCGGTAAGACCACCCGCGTGCTGGTCTTCGCCAAGGGCCCCAAGGCTGACGAAGCCCGTGCCGCCGGCGCTGATTACGTCGGTGATATGGATATGGTCGAGAAGATCCAGAAGGAAAACTGGTTCGACTTCGAGGTCGTTATCGCTACTCCCGACATGATGGGCGTTGTCGGCCGTCTGGGTAAGATCCTGGGCCCCAAGGGCCTGATGCCCAACCCCAAGGCTGGTACCGTTACCATGAACGTCGAGCAGGCCATCAAGGACTCCAAGGCCGGCCGTATCGAGTACCGTCAGGACAAGACCAACATCATCCACTGCCCCCTGGGCAAGGTTTCCTTCGGTGCTGAGAAGATCGAGGATAACTTCAACGCCCTGATGACCGCTGTCCTGAAGGCTAAGCCCGCTGCTGCCAAGGGTCAGTACGTCCGTTCCTGCGTGGTCGCTTCCACCATGGGCCCCGGCGTCAAGGTCAACCCCGCCAAGCTGTCTCTGGAGGCTCTGGGCCACAAGACTGCTAACTAAAAAATATCTTGACAAGCGTAAAGCTTGCTGATATAATATTTATGCTCATTCCGGAGACAGCAGGAGAAAGGTAAACGACTCAGTCGTCCTGCCGAGGATACAGGCGCATTTTTAATGATGTTTCTGTGCCCTCATGTCCCACCGGCATGAGGGCACTTTTCCTTTTTGCAGTGAATGAGCAAAAAGAAATAATCACGGAGGTGAAACACGCATGCCTAACGCAAAAATTCTCGCTGAAAAGCAGGCAGTTGTTGCCAGCATGGTCGAGAAGCTGAAGAATGCTTCTGCCGGCGTCCTGGTGGACTACAAGGGCATCACTGTCGAACACGACACCAAGCTGCGTGCTGAGCTGAGAAAGAACAACGTGGAGTATTCCGTTGTCAAGAACACCCTGACTCGCTTTGCCGCCAAGGAAGTCGGCTTCGAGGCTCTGGATCCCGTTCTGAACGGTACCACTGCTCTGGCTATCAGCATGGAGGATTCTATCGCTCCCGCTCGCGTCATTTCTGAGTTCATCAAGAAGAACCCCAAGGTCCCCTTCGAGATCAAGGCCGGTTTTGTTGATGGTCAGGTTGTTGATGTCGAAACCATCAAGGCACTGGGCGAACTGCCCGGTAAGGATGTCCTGGTCGCTATGGTCCTGGGCACCATGAACGCTCCCATCGCCGCTCTGGCTCGTGCAATCAAGGCTATTGCTGAGCAGCAGGGCGCCCCCGCCGGTGAGGCTGCCGCCGAGGCTCCCGCCGCTGAATAATTTAAATTATTGGAGGTAACTTAAAATGGCTACTGAGAAAGTTATGAATCTGGTTGAAGAAGTTAAGGGCCTGACCGTCCTGGAGCTGTCCGAGCTGGTCAAGACTCTGGAAGAGGTTTTCGGCGTTTCCGCTGCTGCTCCCGTCGCTATGATGGGCGCTGGCGCTGCTGCTGCTGCTCCCGCTGAGGAGGAGAAGACCGAGTTCACTCCCACCCTGACCGAGATCGGCGCCAACAAGATCGGCGTCATCAAGGTTGTCCGCGAGCTGACCGGCCTGGGCCTGAAGGAAGCTAAGGAACTGGTTGACAACGTTCCCAAGGCTGTCAAGGAGAACGTCTCCAAGGACGAGGCTGAGTCCATCAAGGCCAAGCTGGAAGAGGCTGGCGCTAAGGTCGAGATTAAGTAAGTTAACTCTTACGAGTCTTAAAAGGGCAGGAGTGAAAACTCCTGCCCTATCTTTTTTATGGATGGTATCGCCAGCCTCTTCCAGCCCAGCGCGGCGATGAGCACCCGCAGGTGCCATTTCGGAGCGCAACCGCCGAGGGCGGCTCTTAGCGCGTAGATGTGCCGCGCAAGCTCATCCAATCAGAAGAGGGATCCCGCAAAAGTCCTGCCTTTTGCGGGAAAATCTGGCGCTAAGGTTGAGATTAAGTAAGTTAACTCTTACGAGTCTTAAAAGGGCAGGAGTGAAAACTCCTGCCCTTATCCATTTTCAAAAAGCCTTTCCCTTTGAGGGGAAGTTGGCACGGCTTTGCCGTGACGGATGAGGGGGTGTAAGCCCTCTTTTTGTATGCGGGAGGAAATGATGAACACACCTATTGATATTTCCAATGTGGTTTTAACCACCGAACGGCTTGTCCTGCGTCCCTGGCGGGAAACCGATCTGGAGGATCTTTATGAATATGCGAAAGTGGACGGCGTGGGGCAGATGGCCGGCTGGCTGCCCCACGAAAATCGTACAGAGTCCCGCGCCATTCTGCAGATGTTCATGAGTGGAAAAAAGACCTTTGCCGTGGAATATGCAGGCAAAGTGGTGGGCTCACTGGGCATCGAGGCCTATCGGGAGGAGAATTATCCCGAGTTGGCGCAGCTGCAGGGACGGGAGATCGGCTATGCGCTGTCCAAGGATTACTGGGGGCAGGGATTGATGACCGAAGCCGTTCGGGCGGTCATTGACTGGCTGTTCGGGCAGCAGGGACTGGATTTTCTACTGATCTACCACTTTGAGAACAACGCCCGATCCCGGCGTGTGATCGAAAAAACAGGCTTCCAATTCGTAAAAACCATCATCTATGACACCCAATTGGACACAAAAGAGCCTTCCCGAGAGTATATCCTGTGGAATCCGCAAAAGAAGTAAAAAAACCGCCTGTTCAGCCGAACAGGCGGTTTTATCATGCAATTTTTTAGTAAGCCACGCCCCAGTAAATCATGTGCTTGGCGGGCTTGCCGCAGCAGACGCAC
>JAGAVA010000154.1 GCA_017620505.1 Clostridia bacterium | reverse complement strand
GCCTTTGTGGGCCCCACCTTCGGCGGCAAGAGCAAGATCGAGCTAATCAACAAGAGTTTTGACACCCCCAAGGTGCTGCGGGAAGCCGGCGTGGACATCGCCATCATCACCGATGCCCCCGTCATCCCCATCCAGTATCTGCCCATGTGCGCCGGTCTGGCTCATAACGCCGGTCTGGACTATGAGGAAAGCTGGAAGGCCATTACTTCCGCCGCCGCCAAGCTCACCGGCATCGGTGACCGTGTGGGCTCTCTGGAAGTTGGCAAGGACGGCGACGTGGTCATCTGGACCGCCGATCCCATGACCGTGCTGGCTGCCGAGTCTGCCTGCACCATCGTGGATGGCAAGATCGTCTATCAGGCATAAAAAAGTCGCATTGACAAATATACAGGCGAAACACCCCGTTCCAGGTCGGAACGGGGCAATGCCTGTTGCACGCGTAAAGCCAAAGGAGGTATTTTCATGGAACTGCTTTCCGCACTGGTGCGGGGTCTGCCCGAGTATCCCCGTCTGCTGGAGGCCGCAAAAGCCGGACAGACCGCTTCGGTCTATGGTGCATCACCGGTACACCGGGCCCATCTGACGGCAGCCCTGCTGTCTGACCTGCCCCAGCGCACCTTCTGTGTGGTGCTGCGGGATGAGCAGGCAGCCAAAGCCTTTGCCGCCGACCTGCAGGCACTGTCGGGCATCGAGCCCGCTCTTTTGCCCTGCCGGGATCTGGTGTTCCACAATATGGAAGGCGTGTCCCATGAATACGAACAGCAGCGGCTGTCTGCCCTGTGGCAGATCAAAACCGGCAAGACCCGGGTGCTGTGCGCCCCTGCCGATGCCCTGATGCTGCGCACTCTGCCTCCCGACGGCCTGGAAAACGCCGCCATGACCCTGCTCTCTGACGGCTCCTATCAGGTAGAACGCTTGGTAGAGCGTCTGCTTCTGGCAGGCTATACCCGCACGTCTCAAGTGGAAGTCCCCGGTCAATTTGCCCTCCGCGGCGGTATTCTGGATGTGTTCCCTGCCGGGGACACTCAGCCCATTCGTGCTGAGTTCTGGGGCGATGACGTGGACTCTCTGGGGCGATTTGATCCGCTGACCCAGCGACGGAGCGAGCCGGTATCTGCCGTCACCATTCTGCCGGTGCGGGAGGCGCTGCCCACGCTGGCAGAAGGCGGTATCGACGGCCTGTGCGCCGCCCTGCGCAAGCTGGCGGGCAGAAAGGCCACCTCCGACAAACTGGAAAAAACCTTGCTGTCCGATGCCGATGCCCTGTCCGAACTGCGCTATTTACCTGCTGCTGACCGCTACCTGCCCCAAATCTATCCCGAAATGGCCACCGCCTTTTCCTATCTGCCCGAAGATACGGTGTTTGTCTGCTGCGACACCCCTGCCGTGCTGGAAAGCGCTCAGGGTATGGCCCACCGGCAGACCGAAGATCTGACACATCTGCTGGAAGAGGGGCTTGTGCCACCCACCAAATCGGGCTACGGACTGGACGAGCGGCAGTTTCAAGCCGCCCTCCGCAAGCCGCTGCTGCTGGACAGCTTTCTTGCCGGCTCCACCTTCTCCCCGGAGGTGCTGATTTCGCTGACAGCCAAGCAGCTTTCCTCTTCCGCCGGCGGACTGGACAATCTGCTGCGGGATCTGACCGACTATCTGCGGATGGATTACACCGTGGTGCTGCTGGCCGGCGGCAGATCCCGAATGCAGAATCTTCTGCAGCTTTTGACCGAGGAGAACCTCCCCTGTACCACCGATCTGCAGCAGGCCGGGCCCAAAAAGATCTGTCTGGTACCTGCCGCCCTGTCGGCAGGTGCGGAATATCCCGCCCTCAAGACGGTTTTCTTCTGCGAAAGCGGTCAAACCGTCCGGAAAACCGGCAAAAAACGCAAAAGTTCCAACAAAGACCACATCAAGAGCTTTTCCGACCTGCATCCCGGCGATCTGGTAGTGCACGAGCACCACGGCATCGGTCGTTTTGTGGGTGTGGAACGGATTCAGGTGGACAAAGTCTGGCGCGACTATATCAAAATCGCCTTTGCTGGCACCGATTTCGTCTTTGTCCCGGCTACCGCGCTGGATCTGGTGAGCAAATACATCGGCGCTGCCGAACAGGAGACCGTGCGCCTGTCCAAGCTTGGCGGTGCCGCATGGCAAAAGACCAAGCAGCGGGCCAAAAAGAGCGCCACCGATCTGGCCGAACAGCTGCTCAAGCTGTATGCCGCCCGACAGAAAAATCCCGGCTTCGCCTTTGCTCCCGACGACGACTGGCAGCGCTCCTTCGAGGAGGCCTTCCCCTTTGAGGAGACCGAGGATCAGTTGTTCTGTGCACAGGAGATCAAGCGGGATATGGAGCGCCCGGTGCCCATGGATCGGCTTTTGTGCGGCGACGTGGGCTTCG
>JAGAVA010000153.1 GCA_017620505.1 Clostridia bacterium | reverse complement strand
GTCTCTTCACTTTCCCAAACCCCGTCGGACAGCAGCACCAGCCGATCACCGGCCTGCAGCCGCAGCTGGATGGTGGGAGCATCGCCCTCCATAGGCTCCAACCCTGCTGGCAGCGCCCGTGCTTCCAGCCGGGTCAGTCGTCCTTCCCGGATGAGAAATCCCGGCGCAGCGCCGTATTTCAGCAGGGTGGCAGCTCCGGTAAACAGGCTGATCTCGCACAGATCCAGTGTGACAAAGCCCCATTCCTCGAAACGCGCCGCCAACACCGGCAGGACGGCGGCGGTACTTTCCGCCAGACCGCAGCCCGAATCCACAAAGCTGGCCACCAGTTCCAGCGCCCGTCGGGACAGCTCCCCCGCCTGTTTTCCCGTACCCATGCCGTCAGACAGCAGCAGCACGCACCGACCGTCGTCGGTATGCAGGGTCAGATGGTGATCGCCGCAGACGGTCTCCCCTGCCTTTTTGCGCACTGCGCTGCTGCACTTCATGCCCAGCGCCTCCTGCTGCCGGATGCGCAGCACCGCACCCTGTGCACTGTTCAGCAAAACCGGTTCCAGAAGCTGCACCCCCAGCGCGCCCTCCAGTGAGCGCAGCATGGCACTGTGATCGCCGGTGCATTCCGGACTGTCCTTGGGCACCTGCAGGTCGATATACAACCTTCCGGCTGTGAGGCAAACAGAAGTTTTTGCCCGGGGCAGATAGGCTCGCACAATCCTCCGCACCCGGTTTTCCAGCACGGCATCGTACTCCGTCCCCGCCCCGGCACGGCGGGCGGCATCCTCCAAAAGACTGCCCAGACTGGCATATTGCCGCCCCATCAGTTGGTGGAGCTGCAGTTCCCGGCTCTGCAGCGCCTGTCGGCGGAGCGCCGAGCGATATGCGTCATTTATCGCGCCGCAAAACCGCTGAGGACGCAGGCACCGGGCGGTGAACCAGGCCGGCAGCATCTCGGGCTCGATGCTGTGATTTGCCCGCAAGGGCTGGGCCAGATCACCCAGCAGCCGCTGCAGATCGCTGTATTCGGCCTGCCAGCAGGTATCCCGCCTGCGGCAGCTGCGGCAGGCCGTTTCACAGGCGGCACGGTACACCCGTCCCAGATCTTCCTCCTCGGTTTCTCCGTGCCACAGGGCTTCCATGGTGGCACCAAGCTGCGCCACCGCATCGGACAGATTGCGGAAGGCTGCACCGCTGCCGCCGGGGCGGCGGCTTTGGGTCAGCCCCGCACCGGCACCCGCAAAGGCAGCGTCCATAGGCAGAAGCCATTTCTGCGGCAGCAAAACCAGCACACCGGCAGCCAAAAAGCACTCCATCAGCCCCTGTCGCACCCCCGGCACATCATACAGCCACAAAGAAGTCAATCCACAGACGGCGCAGCCGCACAACACGGCGGGCAGCCGCTCCCGTTTGCCGCCCAGCCCCGCTGCAAGGCCTGCCATACACCAGGTGATCAGCAGCATGGGCTGCCGTGCCTGCGCCACATCCATCGCTCCGCCAAAAGCTGCGCCCACGCAGGCACCCACCGCTCCCCCGCCGAAGGTTCCTGCCGCCAGCACGGCAAAAATACCCGTCAGCCGGGCAGGCGACAGCAATGTCCACAGCTGCAAAGGCAAAAGAGCCAGCAGGCCACCCAGCAGCGCCGTCAGCTTGCCCCACAGCTGCAAAGGCGATCGGCTGTCCCGTGCCTCCCGCAGCATGAGGGCAAAGCCCAGACACAGTGCCATCTCGCAAAACAGCAAACCCACAGCCCGCAGCCCGCCGGACAGCACCACCACGCCCTTGGTAAATCCCAGTGCCAGCGCGGCGCATAGGGGAAAAAAACTGCGGGAACGGCCTGCTGCAGTTCCCTCCAGCACCATCCGGCAGGACAGCACCACCAGCACTGCCGCACCGGAAACCAGTCCGCCGCTGCCGGTAAAAAGATAGGACAAAAAACCGCCCACAGCGGCATACAGGGGATGGCCTGCCGCCGCTGCATAGGCCACGCCGAAGGGCCGCATGCCCTGCGCCGTCTGCGCCGATGCAAACACTGCGCCCAACAGTGCTGCCAGCCCCTGCCGCAACGCTTTTTTTCGCAGGATCCGCCGCCACAAAGCCCCAAGCTGCCGCAGCAGCCTGTCCCGCAGCCCTGCTGCTCCGGCCTGTCCCTCCTGCAAATGAAGGGGCGTACCCTTGGTTTGCTGTGTCATGGTCATCCACCTCTCCCGTTTCGCTTGTTTTCCCATTATAAACAGCCAAAGAGGAGGATTTTGGTGGGAAATGGACAGGGGAATCAAGGAAGCCCTTTCCGCCCTTGCCATCGGCAGGATTTGCCTGTATAATGTTTATGACCTATGACACAAAAAGGAGTTTTTCCTATGAAACTGGATACCAAACGCACCGTTTTGATCGGTTTTGGCTTTATGTCCATTCTGGCCTTCTGGCAGTTTTACGATCAGGTGATCCCCCACTTGCTGGAAAACGTCTTTGGCCTGCGTACCTTTACCACCAATGCCATCATGTCTATCGACAATGTTTCCTCGCTGGTGTTGCTGCCCCTGTTCGGCACCCTGTCGGACAAGACCAAAACGCCTCTGGGTCGCCGCACGCCTTACATTCTGTTCGGCACACTGGTGGCTGTCTGCCTGATGGGCGTTCTGGCTGCCGCCACCGCAAAAAACAGCTTCCCCCTGTTTTTTGCCGCACTGCTGGCGCTTTTGGTGACCATGAGCACCTACCGCTCCCCCGCCGTGGCCTATATGCCCGACGTGACCCCTAAGCCCCTGCGTTCCAAGGCTAACGCCATCATCAATCTGGTGGGCTATATCGGCGGTATTTTCTCCACCCTCATGATGATGATCCTGCTGCGGTCGGAAAAGAACGCCGACGGCTCCAGCCAGTACGCCGCCGACCAGAGCTTCACCCCCATTTTTGTAGTGGTCGCCCTCTTTATGCTGGTGAGCGTGCTCATCATGGTGCTGACCACCCACGAAAATAAGCTGATCGAAAAGACCCGCAAGGAAGTAGAGGCCAGCGAGGGAGAGGATGCTCCCGTTTCCAGGGGCGGCAAACTGCCCAAGCCTGTGTTCCGCTCCCTGGTGCTCATTCTGCTGTCGGTTTTCCTGTGGTATATGGCCTACAATGCCGTCACCACCGCCTTTTCCCGGTACTGCGTGGCAGTTTGGGGCGCTGATCTGGGTACCTCTTCGGGTTATCTGATGTGCGCCACCATCGTGGCCATTCTGGCCTTTGTACCGCTGGGTGTGCTGTCCAGCAAGGCAGGCCGGAAAAAGACCATTCTTTTGGGCATCCTGCTGATGTCGGCCTGCTACCTTTCGGCCTGCTTCATCACAGCGCAGACCCCCATCATGTACGCTCTGTTCGGCCTGGTGGGCATCGGCTGGGCGGCCATCAATGTGAACTCCTTCCCCATGGTGGTGGAGATGAGCACCGCCGGCGACACCGGCAAGTACACCGGTTACTATTATGCCTTTTCCATGGCGGCCCAGATCTGTACGCCTCTGCTGTCCGGTCTGCTGATCGACAATCTGGGACTGGGCTACCGGGTGCTGTTCCCCTATGCCGTCCTGTTCTCTCTGCTGAGCTTCTGCACCATGACCCAGGTGAAGCACGGCGACAGCAAACCCCAGGCCAAACAGGCCGCGATGGACGCGCTGGCAAACGACTGATGTTCCAGGACGCGCTGAAAAATGCAATTCTGTCATTGCGAACCGTTCACAGAACGGTGTGGCAATCCGTTTTCCCAAGGAGGAAATTACGGATTCCCACGCCAGTGTGATCACTGGCTCGGAATGACGGCGAACACGTGCATTTTCAGCGCGTCCTGCTTTGTTCACGATTTATTAGTTGCATTGTGGGAATATTTTCTTTATAATAAAATGATAAAATGTGTGAAGTATGTCCGTTTGTATCATAAAGGAGTTTGCTTATGAAGCTGTCCCGTTCGCTGGAGCCCCAGCAGCTGCCCGCCTCCCTCAAAAAGGCCGGGTTGGCGCTGCTGATTTTCCTATGTTTGTTCATCCCCTTCCGTACCCCGCTGTCTGACCTGACTTTTTCGGGCGTGAAAGCCATCCCCGATATTCTGATTGTGGGACTTGCCGCCTGGTATGCGGTTACCGTCCGGTTTCGGCTGCGGTTCACCATCCACGATGTGCTGTTCCTTGCCTTTGAGGCAGTGGCTTTTATCAGCACGGTGTTCATCAACGACCTGGGCATCGGTCTGTTTGTCTATCAGACCCGCGCCATCGGTATTTATTATGTGCTGTACTTCGTCCTGCGCAACTTCGGCTTCGGGCAGAAGGAGCTGGTGCCCATCACCCGGACGCTGCAGGCCGCTTCCGTCCCCCTGTTCGTGCTGGGCGTGATCGAAAAGGTCTTTTCCAAGTGTTATTTGTTTGACACCGACTTCGCTTCCGGTCTGGACCGCATCAACTATGCCCGTGTCTACTCCATGTTCTACAACCCCAACACCTACGGCCTGTTTTTGGTGTTTACCATCCTGCTGAGTCTGGTCATCTGGTATCTGGAGAGCAAAAAGACCCCCTTGTGGCTGTACTGTGTGCTGGCAATTTCCCTATATATGACCATGTCCCGCAGTTCTATGGCCATTCTGGCGCTGGTGCTTGCCGTCCTGTTCTTCCTGCTGTGGAAGGGCAAAAAGGTGGAAATCCAGTGGAAAAAGCTGATTTTGTGGTGCGCCTGCATGGGTGCTTCGGCGCTCATTGTCAGTTCTGCCGCCGGTTACGCCGCCCAGCTTTATTTCAACACCTACGGCAAGGATGCCGTGGTGGAAAAGCTGTCGGGCACCCAAGCCAATGCTGTCATCAAGGTCAAGTATCTGAACCCCCAGGGCGAGGAATGTGTGGGCTATGCCTTTTATGGCATCACCTACACCGACATCGGCTGTACCCAGCCTCTGAAGGAATACGGCTCCATCGTTTTTGTGGACAACAAGCAATATGTGCTGACCCATGAAGGCGGCAAGCTGCTGGAGGAATTCCAGGCCCTCTCTGCCGAAGAGCAGGCCGCCCTGCTGGATCAGAATGTGGATCGGGAGGGCGCCAAGCGGGAAAACTCCATCATCCAGTACATCGAAGATTCCCTGCAGGTGGACGCCGCCGACCGCTTTGACGAAATTGGCGACGACAAGCTGTATACCAAGGAAAACAACGGCCGCCTGTTTGCCGTGGATTTGGCCTTCCGCATCTGGAAAGACTATCCGGTATTCGGCACCGGCTACGGCACCTTCGGCACCTCGGCCAGCCTGACCTGGGTTCCCGATATTTACTACGACTACGATATGCTGGAGGGCTTCTATGCCGACAACCAGTTCGCCTGCGTGCTGGTGGAGACCGGCGCGGTGGGCTTTGTACTGTTCATGGCCTTCCTGCTGTCCACCCTGTGGTTCCACCGCAAGCACGTTTTGAAGGTGGTCGTCTGTGTCATCATCGCCTGGTTTGGCGCCTTCTACAACATTCTGGAGATCCAGATCGGCGCCATGCTGCTGTGGACGCTGCTTTCCTTTGATCTGGGTCAGCTGACCCACCGGGATCTGCTGAACAAGTAACTTTTCTCTCCGAAAGGAGTCCTGTTTATGAGCAATGACAATAAAATCGTTCGTGCGATCACCGGTGTGACCTGTGTGATGGTCATCGCCAAGGCGCTGGCCATGGTGCGCAACATCCTCCAGGCCCGGGTCTTTGGCGCAGGCGCTGACGTAGATCTGTTCACCCAGGCCAACAACTACACTGTGTCTCTGTTCGCCACGGTGTGCTACGCCCTGTGCGTGGCGGCAGTGCCCATCTTTACCCAAAAGCTGCTCAAGAGCCGGGAGGAGTGCTACCGCACCGCCGACCGTCTGATCTCCAACACCATGATTCTGGCGCTGGGACTGATGGGGCTGATGTATGTGGGCAACGCCTTCGGTCTGGTGGAAAAACTGCTGGGCGTAGGCGAGGGTGCGCAGCTGTTCCACACCCTGTTTGCCGTGCTGCTGCCGGCCCTGCCCATCATCACCCTGACCTATCTGCTGCTGGCACTATTCCAGTCCATGGGACACTACACCCTGCAGGCCAGTCTGAGCCTGCTCTACAGCGTGGTGCTGTGCGGTGTGCTGCTGCTGGCCCAGAACAGCCTGACCCTGCCGGTGTTTGCTGCCCTGACCTCTCTGGGCTGGCTGCTGCAGCTGGTGATGGTGCTGCCCTATGTGAAGAAGGAAAAATACCGCTTCCACTTCCGTCCCGACTTCAGACAGAAAGACTACTGGGGCTTTTTGCGCACCAGCGGCGCTACCATGTTCAACTCGGCGCTGTTCCTGCTGTGTTATCTCATCAACACCCGGTTCGCTGCCACCTCTGTGGAAGGCACGGTTTCGGCCTTTTTCTACGCCGACCGTCTGTACGAGCCGCTGACCACCACCCTCATTTCCTCGGTAAGCATCGTACTGTTCCCCCGATTCAGCCAGCAGTTCGGGGAAATGGAACTGGATAAATACCGTCAGTACGTGGTACACGTACTGAAAAACACCCTTCTGCTGGTGCTGCCGGTCTCTCTGCTGTTTTCTGCCTTTGGCACGCCGGTGATCCGGGTTCTGCTGGAGGGCGGCAGCTTTACCGCCCAGGACACCATCCTGTGCGGCAGTATTTTCACCATGTATGCACTGGGTATGGCCGGTTTCTTCATGATCGACATTCTCAACAAGGCCTATTACGCCATGGGCAAGACACTGGTTCCCATGTGCATTACCGCCGGCGTGGTGGCCTTCAGCTTTTTGTCCAATGCTCTGGGCAGCTGGCTGTTCCCCGAGCAGCCCTTTCTGCTGGCGCTGGGCACCTCGGTGGGCTTCCTGCTGGGTGGCAGCATCATGTACATGGGCTTTGGTCGGGGCAAAGAGGTCAAAATGCCCGTCAAGCAGCTGGTGTTCGGCGTGCTGTTCTCCATCCTCATGGGCATCGGCGCATATGCCGTCTACAGCCTGTTCATCGCCTCTGAATCTTCCAAGGTGATGCTGGTCATCAAGTGCGGCGGCGTAGGTGTCATCGGTATGCTGCTCTATCTGATCGCCATGGGTTCCATGGTTCCCACCAAGGAAATTCTCGCCAAGCTGCGGAGGAAAAAGGCATGAAAAAGGTCGATGTGAGCCCCTTTCCCCGCCGTTATTTTCTGTTCATCGGTGTGATTTGTCTGCTGATCACCGTGGGGTTCCGTTTTTACTGGGAAAGCCGTGACAAGGATGTTCTGGCAGTCATGTCCCCCGAGGATATTGCTCTGCTGGCGCATGTCAGCGGTACGCCGGAAAGTCAGTGGCAGGCTCTCTTCGGGGACTACAACAGTTTCACCTGGAACCCCGAAGATGGCAGCATTCCCCGAAAGCCGGTGGCGCTCATTGAAAATGAAGACCGCACCGGTATGTACCTGCCCGACAATTATTCGCTGGAGGATGAGACCTCCTACGGCGCTGCAAAAGCTTTTTATCTCTATCACAAACAATACGGACGCATGGCCTATCTGGACGATGCCCAGCGGGTGGAAGACCTGCTGTTCCGCGCCGTCACCGACCGGGGTATGCGTCTGCTGATCCTTACGCCCATGACCGATGCCGAGGGCACCTATGTCACCGACATTCAGGTATGGCAGGAGATGCTGGACAGCCTCCAGAAGCGTCTGGAAGACCGGGGTTACACCTGGGGTCTGCGATTCTCCTGTCTGCGCAATCAGAAGGTCTCCCGTTCCTTCCTCATCGGCGGCGGTCTGCTGCCGATGTTTGCCGGACTGTGGCTGCTGTGCAGCTTTCCGCCCTTCAAAAAGTGGAATATGCCACTGTCCATACTGGGCATGGCGGCCCTGCTCGCTCTGTGTTGCCTGCTGCCAGCCTTTACCCAAAAGCTGCTGATGCTGGCCACCGCCATCGTCTTTCCCTGCTGCGCAGGCCGCAGCATCGCCCTCTACACATCCCGTGACGATGACTGTCCCCTGTGGCAGTCGGTTTTGCTTTTCACCGCTGCCCTCACCGGTTGGAGCCTGCTGTCCGGTCTGGCGGTAGCCGCCCTGATGTCCACCGGACAGTATATGCTGGGCGTGACCATCTTCTCAGGCGTCAAGCTGTCTCTGCTGCTTCCCATGGCCTTTGGCTGCCTGCTGTTGCTGTGGAATCTGCGCAAGCCTCTTTTGCAGACAGGATGGAAGGGTTGGCTGGGTCTGGCTTTTGCAGGAGCCGTATTGGGTGCTGCGGCACTGGTGCTGGCTGCCCGGTCGGGCGACATTGCCGGCGGTATTTCTCAGTTGGAAACCAACTTCCGCAACTGGCTGGAATATACCCTCTATGTCCGTCCCCGCACCAAGGAAATGCTGGCGGCAGTACCCTGCATCCCGGTGTTCCTGTGGGCCTGCCGACGGAAATTCGCCCCCCTGCAGCTGCTCTGCGGTGCAGGTGCGCTTCTGGAATGTGTATCGGTGACCAACACCTTCTGTCATGCGGTGGCACCCCTGCTGGTATCGGTGATGCGCACCCTGTTGGGCGTGGGCATCGGCTTGATTCCCGGTGTGTTGGCAGTACTGGTTCTGGAAGGTCTGTTCCGACTGAAATCAACCCGATAATTTGACAAAAACCACTGTATCTTCACAAGATATGGTGGTTTTTTCTATTTCTTAAGAAAAAAGTTCATAATTGTTGTTACCGCTATGTAATTGCTATTCGATCGCAAATCGACTATAATAAGATTAGAAAAATATCTTTTTACATAGAGGAGGCTCTCACATTGAGCGAACAGAAGAAAAATATCGGCAAACGACAGGCTGCCAGTTCAGCTTCCAGAAAACGTAAAAATGCCGCCTCCATCATCGGCGTCTTTCTGATCGTTTTGATCATTTTCGGTGTATTGGGCTTTTGCGGTTATACGGCATATAACATCGCCATGTCGGGCGACATCTTCCCCGGCGTGCGGATGGGTCAGTGCGACCTGTCGGGCATGGATCGTGCCGAAGCCCGCGCCGCACTGGAAAAGGTCTATGGTTCTGCTGACATCGACGCCGTCATCGACATTCAGGTGGGCGACCAGCTGTTTACCCTTTCGGCTGCCGAGGCCGGCCTGACCTATGACATTCCCGCCAGCATCGACCGGGCTTATGCCTACGGTCGCGAGGGCGATTTGATTTATCGCGCCCGTCAGTATTGGAGCACCGCCCGTAACCCTCAGCAGATGGAGCTGGTGACCACCCTGGATCGCAACGTGCTGGATGCCTGTGTGGACGAGATCGCCGCTGCCGTGGAGCAGCCCATGGCGCCTTCTTCCTACTCCTACAAGGATGGTGTGATCACCTTGGATAAGGGTCAGGTGGGCTATTCGCTGGACAAGGAGCATCTGTATTCTGCGCTGGACAACAAGCTGCGCACTGCCGACTTTACCGCCATGGAAGCCGTCCGTAAGGAATCCCATCCTGCCGCCCTCAATGCGCTGGTCATTGCCGCCTCGGTCAACCGTGAGGTAGAGCAGACCACCCTGGATCTGAAAGCCGATCCTTCGGGCAACACCGTCCGTGCAGGCACCCAGGGCATCAACGTTACCGAAAGTGCGCTGAATGCCGCCCTCAGCAGCGCCAACCGCCACGAAACCGTCCAGTGTACCCTCACCGATCCCGATTACACCGTGGATGAGTACAAGGCACTGCTGTTCCGGGATGTTTTGGGTCAGTGCACCACCGATTTTAATCCTGGCAACAAGGGTCGAACCACCAACGTGCTGCTGGCTACCGATTTCTGCAACGGCGTCATCCTGATGCCCGGCGATGTATTCTCTTACAACGACTCCGTTGGCCCCCGTACCTATGAGCGCGGCTTCAAGGATGCCACCGTTTACGTGGGCAACTCTGCCGAAGATGGCGTAGGCGGCGGTATCTGCCAGGTCAGCTCTACCATCTATTACGCCGCCCTCCGTGCCGACCTGAAGATCGTGGAGCGCTACGCTCACAGCCGTATGGTCACCTATGTGCCGCTGGGCGAAGATGCCACCGTGGCCTGGGGCAGCAAGGATTTCAAGTTTGAAAACAACACCGACTTCCCCATGAAGGTGGTCACCTCCCATAAGACCAACAATCTGACCGTCAAGCTGTACGGCACCCAGATGGTGGAAAACAAGGAGGTCAAGATCGAGACCACCCAGCTTTCCAAGACCCCCTTTGAAGTGGTTTATGAGGTGGATGAGACGCTGGCTCCCGGTACCGAGTCGGTCAAATCCAACGGCTATACCGGCTACAAGACCGAAAGCTATCGCGTGGTGTATATCGACGGCAAAGAAGTCTCCCGCACCTTTGAAAACAAGAGCACCTATAAAAAGTACGACAAGGTGATCCTGCACAATCCCACCGCCGCCCCCATCACCCCCGTTGGCCCCGCCCCCTCCGGCGGTGAAGAGCCCGGCGCCGTGGAGCCCGGTGTGCCCATCGATCCCAACTGGAACAACAACAACTCCGGCGGCTCGCTGTCGTCGGGAGACTAACAAAAAATCCATGATCCCCGGCCGAAAGGTCGGGGATTTTCTTGTTTTTATCTTGTAAACCCCAAAAATCCTTGGTATAAT
>JAGAVA010000152.1 GCA_017620505.1 Clostridia bacterium | reverse complement strand
GTGGCAGTTGTGGGGGTGCAGGGGGGGATTCTGAACACCCCCTGCTGGTTTTCTTTGGTACCGTCAACGGCACCTTTCTTTTGCATAAAAGAAAGGTGGGGTTGAGAGAACGTCCATAACGACAAGAATATGGAGAAACACAAAGTAACCGGGCAGAGGATATGACCTTTTTCTGATTTGCCTACGGCGTGGTACTTTCCACCGACGGAAAGTACCCAAAGGTCGCTGGGGCGTTGCGATGCGCCCCAGACCCCTGTCGCTTCCGCTACTCAGGGGGTCTCGACCCCCTGGGCGCTCGGCCAAACCCCCGGGGACGGGGGAGTACCCACCACACCCGCCATTTACACCGCCGCCTGTTTGTGCTACAATCAAGGTATCCCAAACCCAAGGAGGAGCCTTTATGAAAAGCATCAAACCCGGCCGCGGCCCATCCCGACGCGGCGCCGCAGGCGCAGTTTTTCAGATCATCTGGGGCATCATCTGGACGGCGCTGGTCTGCGTGATCATGGTGCCTGTGGCAGGGGCCATCGGCCTGCTGTTTGCCCTGTTCGGCCTGTGCTTCACCGGCATGGGCGTCTACAGCCTGTGCTACCACAAACGCAACGCCCAGGCCGACGTGCAGGAGCGGGATTCCCTGCTGGAGATCGTGGACAGTCAGCCTGAGGAGGAAATGGCAATATCCTCCGACGCTTCTTATTGCCCCTGGTGCGGTGAAAAACTGGGGGAGGACTACCAATACTGCCCCAAATGCGGCAGAAAGCTGCCCTGAACGGGCAGCTTTTTTGCATAAAAATTGAAATTTGGTTGGGGCTGTGGTACAATTTATCATGAATGATTGTATCCATAGCCCCTTTATCATAGGTCGTTTGCACATGATTTCTTCAGAAAGGGAGATGTATATCGTGAAAAAACAAATGAACCGTATTTTTCGCGTTCTGCTGACACTGGTGATACTGCTGGGACTGCTGCCCGGAGCAGCGGCGGCCGCAGGTGCGGCCATTACCGTGGACAGCGTGGCTGCAAGCGCTGTAAACGTCACACCGGCTCTGGGTAAGGCTGCGGTGATAGACGGGACAGATGTCACCATCACCGTGCCGGCTGACCTGCCTGTAAGAGTGGACCCGGATCGGTCGGGACACTATTGGCGCTATTCTGCCGACGGTGCGGCGTGGACCAACTACTACGCCTCGGACAACGAGCCCTTCAAGCAGGGCTACTGGGAGTGCCGACTGAACTTCTGGATCGACAGCGCCGGGTCGATCCAATTTGGCGATACCTGTACGGTGACCATGAACGACACCCTTTGGTCCTGCACCGTGGACAGCAGCGGCAAGCTGCTCTATGCCCGCTCGCCTGTGTATGTGCTGGACGGTAGCGGTGCCCTGCTCGAAGAGATCAACAGTGTTTCGATGAACTGTGAAACCTTCCCGACCCTGTTTACCGCCGGGAAAGGGCCTGCAGCGCCCGGTGATTATGTGACCACGGAGGGCTATGCGGTCATGGACGAAAGTCAGGACGTCTGGCAGGTCAGAGAGGGCGATACATGGCGCGATCTGGCAGCGGCGGAAACCTGTGTGGGCGGCAGCGCCTACCGTTTGAAGACCAAGCTGACGCTGCCCGAAAATCTTGCCTTGCCGGTCACGCTGGGCAGAGACGTTGCCCTTACGGTAAACGGAAATGTGTGGACGGTGGACCATACGTCCATGGAGAACCGGAGCTCCACAAAGGCGTCCGTGACGGTATATTCCCACACGGTCTATGCCGCAAATGAGGTTTGCACCATTACGTTTTACGATGTCAACAAGCCCAGTGGGCAAAATGTGGTTGGGACGCTGGAAGTGCCCGGCGGCCAATATACCCTTCCCGAATGTACCTTCCCCTCCTCCCACAAGGATATCATCTTTGATTATTGGGAATGGGAAGACATTGACGGCACCGATGTGAAAAAACAGCCCGGCGAAACCATCCTGCTCCTGAAAGACAGCACAATCTATTTATACTGGAGCTGGAAACCCGGTGTGAACAGGGTCATCTTTGACCTTGCGGTCTCCGAAAGCTATACCTACGGCATTAAGGCCGATGCCTTTTCCCTGACGCTGGAGGGCGATCAGAATGTTACGCTGGCAGAGGGCGGATACGGACACAGCTACTGGATCGAATGTGACAATGAGAAGATCGACCCGGACACCACCCTGTCCACCACGGGCAACTATCGGGTAGCCGTTCATTTCCGGCTGGAAGACGGATTCATGGCGAGCTTTACTGAAAACAGCGTCACCCTCGACAGTGATGTGCTGGGCGAACTGGCTTGCCGCATTCCCATAGATCAGGATGACGGTTCCTATATCGCATATTTCTCCCTGCCCCACATCCCCGGCACACCTATCCGTGCCGACAAGGTGACGTTTGACCTTACGGGCTATGAAGCGGGCAAGATGGTCCAGGCTATCGGCCTGTCTGTCAGCACGGAGCAAGTGTCTTTCTACGGCAACGGTTACGGCAAAGCCTCCAATGGCTGTGCCTACCTGATCTATCAGGAATCGGATACACCCTATGTGTATCAGGAACCGGTTTATGACAGCGTCTCCTTTTGGGCAAGTACCGATTATTGGCTGGATATCCTGTTTACGCTGGAAGACGGCTGCAGTCTTCCCGACAGCTTCCGGAGCGACGGAAGTCTGGTAAAGGAGAAGTTTGTGCTCAGCGGCATAGAGGGTGCCCAGGTGGTGACGGTGTCAAGCCGTGCCTACGGCTACTACATCCGATTCAAGCTTCCTCAGCTGGGCAACGAGCCCATCGGGGGTGTCAGAGTCACGCTGGACGGCTATGAAGCCGGTACGATGGCGCAGGATGTGGTGGTTACGGTCTCTGAGAATATCAACCCGTTCCGATACACGCCCCAGGAGCATTATATAAACCAGCACTATTTCTTCTGCGATCCCGACAACGAGAATCAGCCGGTAGATGCTTACACAACCCTCCGGGAAGGCAGTGCGTACAGCTTCTCTGTCTGGCTGAATCTGGCGAAAGGATACGATGCCGCTGAAATGACCCCTGCGGATATTGTGATCAGCACACCCTACGGTGACCGCGCTGCAAAGGCTATCGAGAGGGGATTGTGGGAGAGTTCCTACAAGGTCACCTTTGATCTGCCCAAGATCGGTCTGACCAACCCCAGTTATGCTGTGACCATTGATCCGGGCGAGGGCATCGGAACGGCGTTTCATAAGCCCGGCTATTACGCCGGAACCTCCTATATCCTTCCCGACTGCGAAAAGGAGATTGCCTTTACGGCTCCCGAAGGAATGAAATTCAAAGCGTGGAGTGTAAACGGAAAGGAGATGCAGCCCGGTGACAAGGTCACCGTAACCGGCTATACCCTTGTAACGGCGCTCTGGAGACCTTATACCAGCGTGACCGTGACGAAGATCAATGTTCAGAGCCTCGGCGTACCTACCGCCGGTGCGGCGCTTGCAAAGCAGGGGATTCACAAAGGCACCACCGCTGACGGCGATGTATACAGAATTGCAACCAGAAGCTGGTATGATGTGACCGCAGGGAAAACCATGGCAGAGGGCGACTTGTTCGTAGCGGGAAATACCTATCGGTATACCTTCACCATCGTTCTCAAAGAACCGGCCTACGACCAGTTTGCCTCTTCGGCAGAGGAAATCTCTGTCACGGTGGCGGGAGCGAATGAAATCACAAAGAAATTCAATCCTTCCGGCACCACGATGATGTGCAATGCGTTCTTTGTCTGCAAGGCCGTCGAACCGGAGATCGACGGCAGTGTCACCCTCTCCGGCACGACTGCCACGGCCTCTGTGACGGTGGAGGGGATGGACGGTGCTGGAGCCATCCTGATAGTCGCTCAGTACAGCGGTGGTCAGATGAAGGCTGCGCGCCAGAAAACCATTATCGCAGACTGTATTGTCATCCCGGAAGCCTTTGAGCACAGCGTGGGCTGCACTTACAAGGCCTTCCTGCTGGGGGCGGGCACCTATGCCCCCCTGTGCGCTGCTGCAGCGTTGACGGAGTAACAGTGGCCGCACAGCAACAAAAGAAACTGCACGAACCCCTTGTACAAACAAAAAAGCACCCGTTTGGGTGCTTTTTGTTGTTTCTGTTCAGTTTCCAAGCACTTCCTTGGCGATATCCACCGCCTGTTTGGCATCCTTGGCGTAGTAATCGGCGCCCATTTCTGCGGCGTACTCGGGAGTGAGCACCGCACCGGCACCGAAGACCTTGCAGCCGGGGCATTTTTCCTGCAGCAGGGCGATGGTTTTTGCCATGGAGGGCAGGGTAGTGGTCATCAATGCAGACAAGCCCACCAGCTTTACATCCTCTCTGGCGGCGGCCTCTGCCACCTTTTCGGCAGGCACATCCCGTCCCAGATCCAGGACGGTGTAGCCGTAGTTTTCCAGAATACATTTTGCAATGTTTTTGCCAATGTCGTGGATGTCGCCCTCCACGGTTGCCACCACAATTTTGCCGCCCGACAGCTTTTGCTGACCGGTTTTGGCGATGGCCTCCTGCAGCACCTCAAAGGCGCACTGGGCGGTCTCGGCGGCGTTCATCAGCTGGGGCAGGAACAGCCGTCCCTGCTCAAACTGCTCGCCCACCCGATCCAGGGCGGGGATCAGCTGCTGCTGGATGATGTCCAGGGGCTGAGCACTTTCCAGCAGCGCCTTGGCGGCGGCACGGGCCTCCTGCCGCAGGCCTTTTTCCACCAGCTCCTGCAGGGAGCGCACCTGTCCGGCCTTGGGGGCGGGGGCAGACTCCTGATTGGCGTAGGTCTCCACATAAGCGGCGCAGCCTGCGTCCTGTCCCAGCAGCACCCGGGCGGTGCGGACGGCGTCCATCATGGCTTTATTGTTGGGGTTGAGGATGGGCAGATCCAGCCCACGAGCCATAGCCATGGTGAGAAAACCGCTGTTGAGCAGCTCCCGGTTGGGCAGGCCGAAGGAAATGTTGGACACGCCCAGAGTGGTTTTCAGTCCCAGTTCCTGCTTGACCCGCTGGACGGCCTCCAGCGTCTCTGCCGCCTGCTCCTGCTGGGCAGAAACGGTGAGGGTCAGGCAGTCGATATACACGTCCTCATTGGGGATGCCGTGAGCCTGTGCCGCCTTGAGGATGCGGGCGGCGATATCAAACCGTCCCTGCGCCGTCTGAGGGATGCCGTTTTCGTCCATGCACAGACCGATGACGGCGGCGCCGTATTGTTTCACAATGGGCAGGATGCTGTCCAGCACCTGCTGTTTGCCGTTGACCGAGTTGACGATGGCCTTGCCGCAGTACTGCCGCAGGCCGCGCTCCAGCGCCGCCGGGTCGGAGGAGTCGATCTGCAGGGGCAGATCGAGGGCACCCTGCAGGCCTTCCACCACCTGTGCCATGAGGGCGGGCTCGTCCACCTGGGGAATGCCCACGTTCACGTCCAGAATGTCGGCACCGGCGTCGGCCTGTGCCACGCCCTGTGCCAGAATATAGTCCAAATCGCCCTCCCGCAGCGCCTGCTGGAAGCGTTTTTTGCCGGTGGGGTTGATGCGCTCACCGATGACCCGGATGTTGTCCAGCTCCACCACCTTCCGGGAGGAACAAACCCGGGATTTTGATGTGAAGCTGTTCTGCTTTACAGTGCGCATACCGAAACGGGCTTTCACCGCCCGGATATAGTCGGGCGTGGTGCCGCAGCAGCCGCCCACAAAGGCCACCGGCAGCTCCAGATAAGGCTCCAGCAGGGCGGCGTATTCGTCGGGCGACAGAGAATATTCCCCCGTCTGGGGATCGGGCAGACCGGCGTTCAGCTTGACCACCAGCGGCAGGGAGGTGTATTGTGCCAGCCGCTGCACCACCGGCAGCATCCGGTCGGGGCCGAGAGAGCAGTTGATGCCCACCGCGTCGGCCCCCACGCCCTCCAGCACCATGCCCATGGCAGCCACATCGCAGCCCAAAAAGCTGCGTCCGCTGTCCTCATAGGTCATGGTCACCAGCACCGGCAGGGAGGTGTTTTCCTTGGCGGCCAGAACGGCGCACCGCGCCTCGGCAAGATCCATCATGGTCTCGATGGCGACGAGATCGGCACCGGCATTTTCGCCCGCCACGCACATCTCCTTGAAAATCTCATAGCACCGGTCAAAGGACAGACTGCCCATGGGGCGCATCAGCTGACCGATGGGGCCGATGTCCAGCGCCACCTTGGCGTTTGTGCCACGGCAGGCATCCTTGGCGCAGCCGATGGCCACCGTGACCACCTCCTCCACCGAATGTCCGGTGCCTTCCAGCTTGAGCCGGTTGGCGCTGAAGGTGTTGGCGTAAATGATGCGGGAGCCGGCCTCCACATACTGCCGGTGAATGGCGGTGACAGCCTCCGGCTGTTCCAGACACAGCAGGCCGGGGTTATGCCCCAGCTTGATGCCCTGCTTTTGCAGCATGGTGCCAAAGCCGCCGTCTAACAAAGTAATGAGATTATGCACAGGTGATCCCTGCCTTTCG
>JAGAVA010000151.1 GCA_017620505.1 Clostridia bacterium | reverse complement strand
TCCAGATCACCGACCCCAAGCTGTACACCTACGGCGTGGAGAGCCCCATGTCCGCCATCGAGAACCTGACCGCCACCACCCTGCGTAACATCATTGGCGATCTGGAGCTGGATCAGACTCTGACCAGCCGCGACCACATCAACACCAAGATGCGCTCCCTGCTGGACGAGGCTACCGATCCCTGGGGCATCAAGGTCAACCGTGTTGAGCTGAAGAACATCATCCCGCCCAAGGAGATCCAGATCGCCATGGAGCGGCAGATGAAGGCTGAGCGTGAACGCCGCGAGGCCATTCTGCAGGCCGAAGGTCAGAAGCAGTCCCAGATCCTGGTGGCTGAGGGTGAAAAGCAGTCCGCTATCCTTCGAGCTGACGCGGCCAAACAGGCCAAGATCATGGAAGCTGAGGCAGAAAAGGCCGCTCGCATCATGGCCGCTGAAGCGGAAGCCGAAGCGATCATGAAGGTGCAGCAGGCCACCGCCGACGCCATCAAGCTGGTCAACCAGGCCAATCCCGGTGAGGGCGTGATCAAGATCAAGGCTCTGGAGGCGTTTCAGGCTGCCGCCAACGGGAAAGCCACCAAGATCATCATCCCCAGCGAACTGCAGGGTCTGGCCGGTCTGGCCAGCACTGCCAAGGCAGTGTTTGACACCGACGAGCCCGAGGCGTAACGGGCGACGAGCCCCCGGATGGCAAAACTGAACAAAGCCGCCGTTCCCTGCAGGGGGAACGGCGGCTTTTTGGCATCAGGCGGACTTTTTTCGTGATATATATGACTTTTTGGCCAAGTGAGGGGGCATAATATGGTGGACAAATCGACTGTCGGTGTCCGCCTGCGAACGACACGAAAAGACCTGCTTCACGCAATTGTGCTGTCTTTTGTGGTAATTCTGTATAAATCCTGCACTCGCAACCAATATTTTGGTTTTTTTTCGCCTTTTTCACAATTGAAATTTGGGTTATTTTAACATACAATATTAAACTGATTGGAAAGGTGGTGTGCCTGTGCTGAACATTGTACTGGTGGAGCCTGAGATCCCCCAGAACTGCGGCAACATCGCACGCACCTGTGCCGCCACCCGCAGCCGGCTGCATCTGATCCGCCCTCTGGGGTTTGACATCAGCGAAAAGGCGGTCAAACGCGCGGGACTGGACTACTGGCCCATGGTAGATCTGCGGGTCTATGAGGATCTGGATCACTTTTTTTCCGCGAATCCGGATCCGGACCTGTGGCTGGCCACCACCAAGGCGCCCCGGGACTACACCCGGGCCACCTTCCGGGACAATTGCTTTCTGGTCTTCGGCAAGGAGACCGCCGGCCTGCCCGAGACGCTTCGCAGTGCCTACCGGGACCGGTGCATCCGCATCCCCATGCGTCAGGACGCCCGCAGCCTGAATCTGGCCAACTCCGTGGCGGTCCTTACTTACGAGGCGCTGCGGCAGCTGGATTTTCCGCAGCTGTGCGGCGTGGGTGAGATGGGGCAGACCGATTAAGAGCACAACTGTATGTATTTGGCGAAAGGAGCTAAGCATATGAACTATAACAAAAAGACCGTAAAAGACATCGACGTTAAGGGCAAAAAGGTCCTGCTGCGCTGTGACTTTAACGTGCCCATGGCCAAGGACGGAAGCGGCGTCATCACCGATGACAAGCGCATCCGTGCCGCTCTGCCCACCATCCAGTACCTGCTGGAACAGGGTGCCGCCGTGATTGCCTGCTCCCACATGGGCAAGCCCGCGGCTACCTTTGAGACCTTTGTGAAAAAGCAGACCGAGAAGGGCAAGGATCCCGCTACCCTCACCGAGGAGAAGTGGAAGAAGTCTCTGGCTGAGCTGTCTCTGGCTCCCGTGGCCGCCCGTCTGGGCGAACTGCTGGGCATGGACATCATCATGGCCGCCGATGTGGTGGGTGAGGATGCCAAGGCCAAGGCCGCTGCCCTGCAGCCCGGTCAGGTCCTGCTGCTGGAGAACACCCGCTTTGAAAAGGGTGAGACCAAGAACGACCCTGCACTTGCCAAGGCCATGGCCGACATGGCCGAAGTCTATGTGTCCGATGCCTTCGGTGCCGTTCACCGCGCCCACGCCTCCACCGCCGGTGTGGCCGAATACCTGCCCGCCGTTTCCGGCTTCCTGATCCAGAAGGAGCTGGACTTTATCGGCGGCGCTCTGGCTGCTCCCAAGCGTCCTCTGGTTGCTATTCTGGGCGGCTCCAAGGTCTCTTCCAAAATCGGCGTGATCAACAACCTGCTGGAGATTGCGGACACCATCATCATCGGCGGCGGCATGGCC
>JAGAVA010000150.1 GCA_017620505.1 Clostridia bacterium | reverse complement strand
CTGGTGGTCTCCAACAAAACCGGCGCTTACGCCCTGGAGCGTGCCGCCAAGGCCGGCATCCCTGCCGCCACCGTCACCAAAAAGACAAACGGCGGCACCCAGGAGGGCTTTGAACAGGCTCTGCTGGCCGTTCTGAAGGAAAACCGCATTGATCTGGTGATTTTGGCGGGCTTCCTGGCCATTCTCAGTGCCGATTTCACCCGCGCCTACAACGACCGCATCATCAACGTCCATCCCTCGCTGATTCCCTCCTTCTGCGGCAAGGGCTTTTACGGCTTGAAAGTCCACGAAGCCGCCCTGGAGTACGGCGTGAAGGTCACCGGTGCCACCGTGCATCTGGTGAACGAGATCCCCGACGGCGGCAGAATCCTGCTGCAGAAGGCGGTGGACATCCTGCCCGACGACACGGCAGAGACCCTGCAGAAGCGTGTCATGGAGCAGGCCGAATGGAAATTGCTGCCCAAGGCCGCCCAGCTGGTGGCACATCAATTATTGGAGGAGAAAAACAATGGCTGATCTGTTCAAATATCTTCAGGAGCGTCCCTATCCCGGCCGCGGCATCCTGCTGGGCAACCTGCCCGAAGGTCAGGCGCTGTGCGCCTACTTCATCATGGGCCGCAGCGAAAACAGCCGCAACCGAGTCTTTGAGAAGACCGAGGACGGCATCCGCACCAAGGCTTATGACGAGAGCAAGATGGTGGATCCCTCTCTGATCATCTATCATCCCGTCCGTCAGGTGGGTGACAAGTTCGTGGTCACCAACGGCGACCAGACCGATACCATCCGGGACTTCCTGGTGGAGGGCAAGACCGCCGAGGCTTCTCTCCGCACCCGTGAGTTTGAGCCCGACGGCCCCAACTGGACTCCCCGCGTATCGGGTGTGCGCTATGCCTGCGGCGGCTATCAGATGTCCATTCTGAAGAGCGCCGATGCCGAAGGCACCGCCTGCACCCGCAATTTCTTTGAGTATGCCCCCAAGAACGGCGTGGGTCGTTTCATCAGCACCTACGAGGGCTTCGGCTCTCCCCTGCCCTCCTTCCACGGCGAGCCCGTGCAGATGGAGCTGCCTCAGATGACCGCCGCAGAATATGCCGAGGCCATCTGGAACGCCCTGAACGCCGACAACAAGGTCTCCCTGTACGTCAAGCTGGGCGACGAAGTCATCATCATCAATAAGCATCAGGAGGTTTGATCACCATGAAGGAACTGGAACTGAAATACGGCTGTAACCCCAATCAAAAGCCCTCCCGCATCTTTATGAAGGAAGGCGAACTGCCCATCGAAGTGCTGTGCGGCAAGCCCGGCTATATCAACTTCATGGATGCTTTCAACTCCTGGCAGCTGGTCAAGGAGCTGAAGGAAGCCACCGGCCTGCCCGCCGCCGCCTCCTTTAAGCACGTTTCTCCCGCCGGTGCCGCCGTGGGTCTGCCCCTGAGCGAGGTTGACCGCAAGATCTACTTTGTCAAGCCCGAAGCCGAGCTGTCCCCCATCGCCTGCGCTTACATCCGCGCCCGCGGCGCTGACCGCCTGTGCTCCTTCGGCGACTGGGCCGCGCTGAGTGACGTGTGCGATGCCGCCACTGCCCGCTATCTGCAGGCCGAGGTGTCCGACGGTGTCATTGCTCCCGGCTACACCGACGAGGCGCTGGAGATTCTGAAAACCAAAAAAAAGGGCGGCTACAACGTGGTGCAGATCGACCCGGACTATGTGCCGAACCCCGTGGAGCTGAAAGATGTATTCGGCATTACCTTCCAGCAGGG
>JAGAVA010000149.1 GCA_017620505.1 Clostridia bacterium | reverse complement strand
TCTTCACCTCCGCCAAACGTAAAAAAGCACCGCAAAAGCGGTGCTTTCGTTTGGCGGAGGTGAAGAGATTTGAACACGGGCCGGGGCCGTTCCGCCCTTTTTCCCGGGTTCGCCGGATTGGTTAGGCAAGAGTTCAAATTACCCGCTTCGGAAAGGAAGGGGGCTGCGGGGGAAACCCATCAGGGGTTTCCCTCGTTATTGGATTTTACCGCGAAGCGGCTCTTCACCTCCGCCAAACGTAAAAAAGCACCGCAAAAGCGGTGCTTTCGTTTGGCGGAGGTGAAGAGATTTGAACTCTTGCGCGCTGTTTAGACGCCTACCGCATTTCGAGTGCGGACCCTTCAACCACTTGGGTACACCTCCGTGTACCCAAGTAGTTTATCGTATTTGTGAAAAGTTGTCAAGGGGAAAGGTGTCGTCAGTTGACCTGCACCTGTCCCAGAGCATAGGCAATCATATTATAGTCGGCATCCAGGAAAACGAACAGGCGGGAGGCAACGCCCGGATGCCTGGAATCTTCACCGGTTGTCTCAACGAAACGTTCTACAGGTCTTGGCTCAACACCGCCCAGCAGGATCTTCCAATTGCTGGCCAGCATACTGTCTACATTCACTTCCCAGTTGTCATGTCCTTTTTTGAAGGAACTGCTGCCACCGCGCATCCAAACGGCGTTTTCCGGCAGGTTCAGGAAGGTGCAGAGAAACTTGCCATCCTGCTCCACCATTTCGCAGTCCACCCGGATCAGCGCATCGGCCCGCACGCTTGCGTGTGCCGTCCGCAGGTACTTGACCAGTTGGGTGGAATCCACCCGGCAGAAGTGCACCTGATACCCCTCGGGATCCCCCGGACGGCAGGTGCCGTAAGCGGTGATCATGCCGTTTTCATCTGCATGCACGAACCCGTAAATATCGCCGTCCTGAAGGGTAATAAAAAGAGGATCGTAGGAATTCTTAAACTGCTCCTTGTCCCGCGCCGAGCGGTAACCTGCTGTATTTTCCGACCGGGCGTAGTCTCCGTCCAGACATTGAAAGAGGTAATCCCGCAGGGCATTCACCAGCGCACTTTCCTCTGTTCCGAATCCCTCGGCGTAGTAAGAATGCCAGCCAACGGTCTCCTTCATCCGGTGGGGCTTATGGGACCAGGTAATATCGCCGTTGGCCTCACCGGTTTCCATCATATCCTGTACGAACTGATACAGAATGGCACGAACGCTTTCCTGTCCGTCCACCTCGGGACGGTAACCCGGCTCGGGGCGATCCACGGGAGCCAACGGTCGTCCATTGATCACGCCCCGTTCCTCCAGCATTTCCAGCAGGGTACGACCCGAGCCGTCGGCGATCATGGCATCCAGTCCGTTGGAAGACACCAGCACGGCGTCGCCCCGCAGGAAGTACGCATTGTTCCCCGCATGATATTCTCCTGCGGTCATGCCCAGCCCATCGGTATAATCCCATGCAGTATCCCAGGAAAAATGCACCCCGGATATATATCCCATAGCTCGCAGCACAAAGGTCAGATATTGAGCCGCCGTCACCGGCTGTGTACCGCCAAAGACCGTGTCCGACAGACCATTGGTCAGTCCGTTGGCATAGGCATAGCCCACATAGGGTCGCGCCCAGTCATCCACATCAGCAAAGGGCAGATACCAGCTGCCGTTTTTTGCTTCTTCCTCAGCGCCCAGCAGCCGCACCAGCAGGGTGACGGCCTCCTGTCGGGATAACGTCCGTTCCAGGGCATAATCGGGCGTCCCGTCCTGGCCGTCGCCCACCCCGTTGAACAGACCCAGGGTATACAGACGATCGGCTGCCGCCTGCTGCGCATCATAGGCATACGCTGGTACCGCCAGCGCCAGCAGCAAGGTCAAAAGCAGAAAAACCGCTAAAAACTTGCATTTCATGCAAAAATCTCCTCTTTTTTCAGATTGCATTCATTATAAAACAGCCCTATGGAAATGTAAACCCACTTCCCTTTTTCGGCACTTTCTGCTATACTGTCATCAAGTATGAGAGAAAAAGGGTGTTTTTGATATGAGCGACGTTTTCAGCCGCATCTGGCAAGTCATGGAGACCGATCCCGGCCATCGTGGCCTGACCACCGATCTGCCCCGGGCCGATCTGAAAAAGCTGGGCTTTTCCCTGTTGGAGGCCGGTGAGATTTTCATTATTTCGGGCTTCCCGGTGCAGCGCGCCGGCGGCAAGGGCGAAACCGACGGCCCCATCGGCACTGCCAATCTGGCTGCCGTACTGGAACTGATCGGCAAAAAGGTCACTGTCATCACCGACGAGCCCTCCTGTGCCGCCATGCTGGCTGCCTGCAGCATCTATGCCCCCTCGGCTGAGGTGCTCTGCGTGCCTAAACAGGGCGCACAGGCCTTTTGCTACGGTCTGATCAAGCATCACAAGCCCACCCATGTCATCGCTATCGAACGTCCCGGCCGGGGTGCCGACGGACACTTCCACAATTTCCGTGGCGAGTATATCGACGACCTGCTGGCCGACACCGATCTGCTGTTGTACGATAAGAACACCATCACCATCGGCATCGGCGACGGCGGCAACGAGCTGGGCATGGGCAATTTCCGCAACATGATCGAAGAGCGGGTCAACCACGGCGACGTGATCTGCGCCGACGCTCCCGCCGACTTCACCCTGACCTCCGGTGTTTCCAACTGGTGGGGCTGGGGCATCCGCGCCGTATTGTCTGCCGTCACCGGTCGGGATCTGATGCCCACCGACGAGCAGGAAAACAAGCTGCTGCGAGCCGTGGTTTCCAACGGCTGCGTGGACGGCGTCACCGGCGAAGCCGTGCTCACCGTGGATCACCTGTCCCAGGAGGAAAATCTCCGGGTTCTGCGGGAGCTGCGCAAAGCCCTGCAGCTGCCCGACTATGCCCATATGGAGCCCGCCCAGGCACGCCGCCTGTTCCGCGACAACACCATGGTGCGTCCCACCGCCGGTATGTGTGCCGGTTACGCTCAGTGCAATCTCATCGTGCTGCCCTCCAAGGAAGCCGCCGATTTCCGGGAGTTTGCCAAGCGCAATCCCTTCTCCTGCCCCGTTCTGGAAGAAAGCGAAAAGGGCAGCCGTTATCTGAAGACCATCGCCCGGGATATCGACCTGGCCCGGGACTTCCCCCGCTACCGGGTGTGGAAGGACGGCTGTCTGGTGGAAGAGCCCCAGGATATAGAGGCTCTGTGGAACGACGATCTGGTGGCCTTCCTGATTGGCTGCAGCTTCTCCTTTGAAGAGGCCCTCCAGCAGGCGGGCGTCCCCGTGCGCCACATTGAAGAGGGCCGCAACGTGCCCATGTACCGCACCAACATCAGCTGCACGCCCTACGGCGAGTTTTCCGGCAAGATGGTAGTCAGTATGCGTCCCATGACCCCCGAGCAGGCAAAGATTGCCGCCGAAGTCACTGCCCGGATGCCCCGTGTTCACGGTGCGCCCGTGTGCATCGGCGAGCCTGAAAAAATCGGTATCCACCGCCTGGATCATCCCGATTTTGGCGACATGGTCACCATTCATGAAGGCGAGATCCCGGTGTTCTGGCCCTGCGGTGTCACCCCCCAGTCGGTGGTGATGAACACCTGCCCGCCCTTTGCCATCACCCACGCCCCCGGTCATATGCTGATCGCCGACGTGAAAAATTCCGATTTGATGGATTAATCAGTTGCTTTTTTGGAAATCTTCGTATATAATAATACGGTAACGAAAAAATGGAAACGGCTGTTGCGCCTTTGACAGGTCAGAGTCCCCTTTCCGTCTCATCAGCCCTGTGGCAGTCCCGGCCGGTCCCGCGCAGCGCGAGGCCGTGAACCATGTCAGGCGGGGAACCGAGCAGCATTAAGCGGCAATTCGTGAGTGCCGCGGCCAACCGGCCGGGGCTGCCATGGGACTGATGAGGGCGGGGATTTGCCTGCAGGCGGGCAGCCGTTGTTTTTTATCCGATCAGAAGGAGGTCTGTTTGTGGAACAGCATCTGGCATTATACCGCAAATGGCGGCCCCTGACCTTTGACGATGTGTTTGGTCAGGAGCACGTGACCACGGCTCTGCGCAATCAGGTTGCGGCAGGCCGCACCAGCCATGCCTATCTTTTTACCGGTACCCGCGGTACCGGCAAGACCTCCTGCGCCAAGATTCTGGCCCGGGCGGTGTGCTGTGAAAATCCGGTCAACGGCAGCCCCTGCAATCAATGCGCCGCCTGCCGCTCCATTCTGGAGGATTCGGCGCTGGATGTCAGCGAGATCGACGCCGCCTCCAACAACGGCGTGGACAATATCCGTGACATCCGGGAAGAGGCCGCCTTTTCTCCCACCGCCCTCACCAAGCGTGTTTACATCATCGACGAGGTGCATATGCTGTCTGCCGGCGCTTTCAATGCCCTGTTGAAAACGCTGGAAGAGCCCCCCGAGCACGTTTTGTTCATTCTGGCCACCACCGAGATCCACAAGGTGCCTGCCACCATCCTTTCCCGGTGCCAGCGCTACGATTTCCGCCGTATTCCGCCCGAGATCATTGCCGCACGGCTGAACCAGATCGCCGCAGAGGAAGGTTTCACCCTGTCCTCCGGCGCCGCTACCCTGCTGGCGCGGCTGGGCGACGGCTCCATGCGCGATGCCATCTCGCTGCTGGACCGCTCGGTGTCTGCCGACGGAAACATCGACCTGGGCCGGGTCACCGAAGCACTGGGCGTGCCCTCTGCCGACACGGTACTGCAGGTCTACCAGGCCATCACCGCCGGCGATGGCGCAAAAGCCCTTGAAATTTTCACCGATTGTTATCTGGAGGGCCGGGATATCGTGTCCCTGTTCGACCAGCTGCTTTCCCTGCTGCGGGATCTGTATGTGCTCAAGGCTACCGGACGGCAGGAGTATCTGATGAGCTCCTCCGCTGCCGATCCCACGGCTTTGCAGGCGCTGGCCAATCAGGCCGACGGCCCCACCCTGGAATATTTCGTCAGTTGTGTCAGCGATCTGCTGACCCGTCTCACCCGTACCGCCATCAAGCGCACCGACGGCGAGATGTGCCTGCTGAAAATGTGCCTGCGGCATCAGTCGCTGGATGCCAAGCCGGTACAGATGGCACAGCCTGCACCCGTGGCGGCGCCGGTTGCTCCGGCTGTCAAGCCCGCTCCCGCACCGGCAGCAAAGCCTGTTCCTTCCGACGAGCCGCCCCCCTTCTCGGACGACGACCTGCCCCCCTGGGAGACCGATTCCTTTGAACAGGTTCCCCCCGATATGCCTACCGCACCTGCCCCTGCAAGAAATCCTGCCCCTGCGCCCGTCCGCACCCCGGCACCTGCTCCGGTGCGCTCCGAGGCTCCCGTTCGTGCGGCAGCACCTGTTGCCGGCGGCGATCCCGCTGTTAAGGAGCAGTTCCTGACGGTGGCTGCCAGCCGCGTCAGCGGCGCGGTCCGCACCTACCTCAAGCTGGCGGACATGGAAGTGGTTGGCGGTGTACTGCACATCGCCTGTCGGGAAGAGAGTATGCTCTTTATGAAAAAGCCTGCCGTGCAGGAGGTTCTTTCTGAAGCTGCAAAGGCCTGCGGCTACACCGGCGCGGCCATCCGCAAGATGGGCGATCCCATTCCCGGGGCCGCCAAAGCAGCCGAAACACCCAAGCCTGCCGCCGACCCCATGGCAGAGATCCTTGCCCGCGCCCGTGCACTGGGTGTGGAAGTAAAATGACAGCCGCACCGCGGCTGTCATCCTGAGCGAATGCGAAGGATCTCCCGCCTCAGGAGAAGATCCTTCGGGGCTCGCCCCTGAGAATGACACAAATATTAAAAAAATATAAAGGAGAAAACACCTATGAAACCCGGAAGAATGATCCCCGGCGGCATGAATATGCAGGCCATGATGAAGCAGGCTCAGAAGCTGCAGGCTGATATGCTCAAGAAGCAGGAAGAGCTGGAGAAGATGGAGTTCACCGCCTCTGCCGGCGGCGGCGTGGTCACTGCCACCGTCGTTTCCAAGCAGATCACCGCTCTGACCATCAAGCCCGAAGCCGTCGATCCCGACGATGTGGAAATGCTCACCGATCTGGTGATGACCGCCGTCAACGACGCCCTGCGTCAGTGCGAAGAAACCACCAACCGGGAGATGCAGAAGCTCACCGGCGGCATGAACCTGGGCTTCTAAGATGCAGTACTACGCCGCACCTCTGGAAAAGCTCATTGAGCAGTTCCAGCGCCTGCCGGGCATCGGCCACAAGACCGCCCAGCGGCTGGCCTTTTATGTGCTTGGCCTGCCCGAGGGAGGCGCGGAGGAGTTTGCCCAGGCCATTCTGGACGCCCGGGGCTCCATTCACACCTGCAAGGTGTGTCAGAATCTTACCGAAGGGGAGCTGTGCCCCATCTGTGCAGACACCCGCCGGGACGGCTCCACCATCTGCGTGGTCACCGATCCCAAAGATCTGATCGCCATCGAACGTACCCGGGAGTATCACGGTCTGTACCATGTGCTCCACGGTGTGATCTCCCCCCTGAACGACGTTGGACCCGAGCAGCTGCGCATCAAGGAGCTGCTCCATCGGGTTGCCGAAGGCGATGTTCAGGAGATCATTATGGCTACCAACCCCGACACCGAGGGTGAAACCACCGCGCTATACCTGACCCGGCTGCTCAAGCCCTTCAACGTGAAGGTCACCCGACTGGCTTACGGCGTGCCGGTGGGCGGTCATCTGGAATTTTCCGACGAGGTGACCCTGACCCGTGCGCTGGAAGGCCGGCGCGAGATTTGAGGTGATTTCATGCATGACCACACCCCCCGCGTCGCCGCCATCCACGATCTTTCCGGTCTGGGCCGTTGCTCACTGACGGTGGCCCTGCCGGTGCTTTCGGTGATGGGCTGCCAGTGCGCCCCCATGCCCACCGCCGTGCTGTCCAGCCAGACCGGCGGCGTCACCGGCTATACTTTTCGGGACATGACCGACCAGATGGAGCCCATTGCCGCCCACTGGAAGGCTGTGGACGCTAAATTTGACGCCATCTATACCGGATTTCTGGGCAGTGAAGCCCAGCTTTCCATTGTGGAGCGTTTTTTTGATCAATTTGCCGAAAAAAACACCCTTCTGCTGGTGGATCCGGTGATGGGCGATGACGGTGCGGCCTACGATACCTACGGCGATGCCCTCATTGCAGGTATGCGCCGTCTGGCTGATCGGGCAGATATCATCACTCCCAACTTTACCGAGGCGGCTTTTTTGCTGGGTCTGCCCGGTGACGGACTGAAAAACGGCAGCATTTCTCCCGAGGAGGCTGTAAAGCGGTTGTCCATGGAGGGGCGCCGTTCGGTGGTGCTCACCGGCTATCGCAGCAGCCCGGACAAAACCGGCTCTCTCTGTCTGGATGCCAAAACCGGCCAAATCACCGTCACCGAGAATCCCTGTGTGGAGGTGTCCTTTCCCGGCACCGGTGACCTGTTCGCCAGCGTGCTGTGCGGCGGACTGATGCAGGGCAGGCCACTGGCTGAAAGTGCGGCTCTGGCCGAAAATTTCGTCCACAGCGCCATTGTCCGTACGGCGGAGCACAATCTGCCCCGCTTCCACGGCGTGGATTTCGAGCCCCTGCTGGGCTGCCTGTTAAAAAAATAATGTGCGTAAAGAGGCCATCCGGGAGGATGGCCTTTTCTCTTGTCCGATGCCCGGGCTTTCGATCATTTTCCTTTTTTTACCGTAAATGTCCACACGAAAAAGCACAAAAAATTTGTTGATTCTAACAAACTTTTTTTCTTGACAGATTGCGCCTTGACTTCCTTGCTTCTACAGTATATAGTAGACAATAGACGAAATTGGCCCTATATTTGGGCCTGCACGCAGGTTTTGCGTGTATATATGGAAAGGAAGACCCCTCATGATCACAGAAATCATCAAGCGCGACGGCCGTCGGGCCCCCTTCCAGATCGAAAAGATCACCGATGCCATCTACGCTGCGGCACAGGCTTCCGGCGGCCGTGACCGGGAGATGGCCGAGCGGCTGGCACAGCAGGTCGTGCAGCTGCTGGACAACGAAAACATGATCACCCTGCCCACCGTGGAGCAGATCCAGGATGCCGTGGAAAAGGTTCTGGTGAAAAACGGCCATGCCCGTACCGCCAAAAAGTACATTCTGTACCGCAATGAGCGCACCCGCGCCCGCGAAATGAACACCCGCTTGATGAAAGTTTATGAGGATCTGACCTTCAAGTCCTCTCTGGAGAACGACATCAAGCGTGAGAATGCCAACATCGACGGCGACACCGCCATGGGCACCATGCTGAAGTACGGCTCCGAAGGCGCCAAGCAGTTCTGCGAGATGTTCATTCTGGACACCGAGCACAGCCGCGCCCATCGGGAAGGCGACATCCATATCCACGATATGGACTTCTACACCCTGACCACCACCTGCTGCCAGATCGACTTGCTCAAGCTGTTCAAGGACGGCTTCTCCACCGGTCACGGCTTCCTGCGGGAGCCCAAGGACATCCGTTCCTACTCCGCGCTGGCCTGCATTGCCCTGCAGTCCAACCAGAACGACCAGCACGGTGGTCAGAGCGTTCCCAACTTCGACTATGCGCTGGCTCCCGGCGTAGCAAAGACCTTCCGCAAGTCCTATCGGGACAATCTGGCCAAGGCGCTGGATGTGTACGCCGGTATCGACACCTGCGAAGAGCTGGCCCGCACCCTGCTGGCCGACGTGGAAAAGCAGACCGGTCTGGAGCCTTTGTACGACGGTTCCAACAGCTTTGACGCCGCCATGCTGGAGCGTCTGCAGGCCACTGTGGGCGAAGAGGCCGACAAGATTCTGGCCTTCACCCGCAAGTATGCCGCAAAATCCACCAAGCGCGCCACCTATCAGGCCATGGAGGCGCTGGTGCACAACCTGAACACCATGCACTCCCGCGCCGGTGCACAGGTGCCTTTCACCTCTCTGAACTACGGTACCGACACCTCTGCCGAGGGCCGTCTGGTTTCCGAGTGCCTGCTGCTGGCTACCGAGGCCGGTCTGGGCAACGGCGAGGTCTCCATCTTCCCCATTCACATCTTCAAAGTCAAGGAAGGCGTCAACTTCAATCCCGGTGAGCCCAACTACGACCTGTTCCAGCTGGCCATCCGGGTCTCTGCCAAGCGACTGTTCCCCAACTTCTCCTTCCTGGATGCCCCCTACAACAAGCAGTACTATCAGGAAGGCAAGCCCGAAACCGAAGTGGCATACATGGGCTGCCGTACCCGTGTCATGGCCAACGTGAACGACCCCAGCCGGGAGATCACCTATGGTCGTGGAAACCTGTCCTTCACCTCCATCAACCTGCCTCGTATTGCCATCCGTTCCCACGGTGACATCGACTGGTTCTTTGAGGATCTGGATCGCAAGATCGACATCGTCATCGACCAGCTGCTGGCCCGCTTCAAGCTGCAGTGCCAGAAGAAGGTGCGCAACTATCCCTTCCTGATGGGTCAGGGCATCTGGATGGACTCCGACAATCTGGATCCCGATGACAGTGTTGCCGAGGTGCTGCGTCACGGCACGCTGACCTGCGGCTTCATCGGTCTGGCTGAGTGTCTGAAGGCACTGACCGGCAAGCATCACGGCGAATGTGACGAGGCGCAGAACCTGGGTCTGGACATCATCCGTCATATGCGGGAGCGCATGGATCAGGCTGCCCTCAAGTACGGCCTCAATTTCTCTCTGATCGCCACCCCCGCCGAAGGTCTGTCGGGCCGCTTTGTCCGCATCGACAAGCAGAAGTTCGGCGTCATCGAGGGTGTTACCGATCGTGAGTATTACACCAACTCCTTCCACATTCCCGTGTATTATCCCATCTCCGCCTTTGAAAAGCTGCGGAGAGAAGCTCCCTATCACGCACTGACCAACGGCGGTCACATCAGCTACATCGAGCTGGACGGTGACCCCACTCAGAACCTGGAGGCCTTTGAGCAGGTGGTTCGCTTCATGAAGGAATGCGGCATCGGCTACGGCTCCATCAACCATCCCGTTGACCGTGACCCGGTCTGCGGCTACACCGGCATCATCGGCGAAACCTGTCCCCGCTGCGGTCGTAAGGCCGGTGAGGGCGTGCCTGTGGAAAAGCTGCACAAGCTGGGACTGTATAAACACCTCAATGCCCAGACTCTGGGCTATGCCGGCGATCCCAACGAGGAAGCCGACCGTACGAACAATCCGCTGTAATTGAGAAAGGATAGAAAGATGAGCAACATTTGCAAAGTTACCGAAGTCAATGGCGTCCCCGTGGTTGGCGAAGGCGTTGGTTTTGAGCGCATCCGCCGCATCACCGGCTATCTGGTGGGCACTCTGGACCGTTTCAACAACGGCAAGCGCGCCGAAGAGGCCGACCGCGTCAAGCACGATGTGAGCAGCTGCTCCCTGTGCGACGCTGCCGACAGCACCTGCGCCTAAATGGCAGAGCTGCGCATCGCCGGCACCATCGGTGAGTCCATCGTGGACGGCCCGGGCATCCGCTACGTGCTGTTCACCCAGGGCTGTCCCCATGGCTGTCCCGGCTGCCACAATCCCCAGACTCACGATTTCAACGGCGGCAAGGTGGTGGACACCGCCGCCCTGCTGGCCGATATTCAGAAGAACCCCTTCGTGAAGGCGGTGACCTTCTCGGGCGGCGAGCCCTTTGCCCAGCCTCTGGCGCTGGCGGAGCTGGCCTCTGCCCTCAAGGAACAGGGCTATCATCTGATGAGCTACTCGGGTTACACCTTTGAGCAGCTTTTGCAGCGGGAGGATGCCCGTCCCCTGCTGGACAAGCTGGATCTGCTGGTGGACGGCCCCTTTGTGGAGAGCCAGAAGAGCATCAAGCTGCGCTTCCGCGGCAGTGCCAACCAGCGGGTGCTGGATGTGCCTGCATCGCTGGCAGCCAATGCCCCTGTCTGGTGCGAAAAATACCGATAAATTCAGAAAACCGCGTCAAAATGACGCGGTTTTTCTTTATTTTAGGTCCGTTCCGGTGGGGCTTTTGGTCCTGCCGCTTGACAGTTTCTTCCGGGAATAGTACACTGAATTCAAAATAAAGCGGAGCTTTTCCGCAAAGGAGCCGTGCACTATGGACGCAAAATATGAAGCCCTTTTCACCCCGTGGAAGGTGGGCAATGTAGAGATCAAAAACCGCATCGTCATGTGCCCCATGGGCGGCACTTCCCTGTTTGGCTGGTTCGAGCTGACGGGCTGTAAATTCGACAAAGAGGCCGCAAAGCTCTTTCTGGAGCGGGCCAACAACAACGTGGGTCTGATCATCCCCGGCATCGCCCCTCTGCGGGATACCTTCTGGGGCAAATGGCTGTGGCAGAATCCCAAGATGTTTGAGGATCTGAAGGAATTCATGGAGGAGATCCACAAAACCGGTGCCAAGCTGTTCGTCCAGCTGACCGCCGGTATGGGCCGCTCCTGGGCCATCACTGAACTGGTTGGCCCTCTGCACAAAAACAAGATCACCCGTGCCATTATGAAGCCCATTCTGGACACCTCCCACGAGCTGGCTTCTCCCAGCCCCCAGCCTGCCCGCTGGGCACCCGACATCATCTGTCCCGAGATCACGGTGGAGCAGATCCACGAGATCATCGAAGCCTTTGCAAAGACGGCAAAGCTTTGCCGTGATGCAGGTGTCGACGGTGTCGAGGTGCACGCGGTGCACGAGGGATATCTGTTGGATCAATTTGCAATTGAATTCTTCAACAAGCGCACCGACGAATACGGCGGCAGCTTTGAAAACCGCTACCGCTTTGCCGCAGAAGTGGTCCGCGCCATCAAAGAAAGCTGCGGCAAGGACTTCCCCGTATCCCTGCGCTACAGCGTGGAATCCAAGCTGAAGGGCTTTGCCGAGGGTCTGGTGCCCGGTGACCCCGCCCCCGAGCAGGGCCGTGCCATGGCGGAGTCCGAGCGTGCCGCCAAATATCTGCAGGATGCCGGTTACGATATGCTCAACGCCGACAACGGCACCTACGACTCCTGGTACTGGGCACATCCCCCCATGTATATGCCCCAGAACTGCAATCTGGACGACGTGGCACATATCAAGCAGTTTGTGGACATTCCCGTGGTGTGCGCCGGACGTATGGAGCCCGACGTGGCGGCACAGGCCATCGCCGAGGGCCGCATAGACGGCATGGGCGTTGCCCGCCAGTTCCTTGCCGACCCCGAATGGATCACCAAGCTGATCGAGGATCGGCTGGAGGATATCCGACCCTGCATCTGCTGCCACAGCGGCTGCTTCAATTTCTCCTCCTCCAAGGGACATTACAACACCCAGGATCTGACCGACACCATGGGTCTGGCCCGCTGCGCCATCAACGCCCAGACCATGCAGTCCAAAAAGCACTACATCAAGCCCGCCCGCAAGGCCAAGAACATCGCCATCATCGGCGGTGGCATCGGCGGCATGGAGGCCGCACTGGTGTGCGCCAAGCGGGGTCACAAAGTCACCCTGTACGAAAAATCCGGCGAGTTGGGCGGCGTGTTCATTGCCGCAGCCGCGCCTTCCTTCAAGGAAAAGGATCGCGCGCTCATCGCCTGGTACAAGCGGGAACTGACCAAATATCCCATCGAAGTCAAACTGAACGCTGAGGTGCGCTCGCTGACCACCGTGGAGGCCGATGAAGTCATCATCGCCACCGGCGCAACCCCCAACCGCATCCCCATCCCCGGCTTTGAAAAAGGTATTCAGGCCATTGACTTCCTGCGCGGCCGTCAGGAAGTGGGTCAGAAGGTGGTCATCATCGGCGGTGGCCTCACCGGCTGTGAGATCGCCTATGAGCTCTATCTCCAGGGCAAAGAACCTACCATCGTGGAAATGCTGGATGATCTGGTGTGCACCCCCGGTGTCTGTCTGGCAAACACCAGCTTCCTCCGGGACTTCTTCAAAACCAACAACGTGCCCGTCCATCTGGAGACCGGTGTCAAGTGCATCGAAGATGACGGCGTGACCGTCAAAGACAAAAACGGCATGGAATACAAGATCGCCGCCGACAGCGTCATCCTGTCGGTGGGCTACAAGCCTGCGCCGCTGGCCGAAAAGGACAAGCACATCCACGTGATCGGCGATGCCTGCAAGGTGGGCAACCTGCGCTCGGTCATCTGGGGCGCCTGGGATGTCTGCATGAAGCTGTAAAGGAGGATCCCTCATGTATCTTACCCCGGAACAACAACACATTCTGGACGGCGGCAAGGGCGAGACTCTGGCCAAAGTCATGAAAACCATGGTCAAATACGGCGAAATTTTCGGCGCTGAAAAGCTGGTGCCGGTGACCTCGGAATACAACCATCTGGTCACCTCCTTCGGCCTGAAGGCACTGGGCCCGGTGTATGAGCTGATGAATCAGCTCATCGAGGCCGGTGCGGTTTCCCAGCAGAAGTTTTCCATGGACCCCCGTCCGGTGGACAAAAATGTGCCCTCCAACTTCATCATGGACTTTGTGTTCAACAAGTTCATGTACTCCAAGCAGGATTTTTACGAAGAACAGCTGAAAAAGCTGGGTCTGATGAACGAGGATGCCTTCACCTGCGCCTGCTATCTGGATCAGGTGGGCAACGTGCCCAAACAGGGTGATGTGCTCAGCTGGGCAGAGTCCTCAGCCGTGGTGTATGCCAACTCGGTGCTGGGTGCCCGTTGCAACCGCAACAGCGGCATCGTGGACATTATGGGCTCGGTGGTGGGCTATGTGCCCTACTTCGGCCTGCTGACCGATGAAGGCCGCAAGGCCTCCTGGGTCATCAAGATCCAGACCGCCAAAAAGCCCGAAGCCCAGCTTCTGGGCTCTGCCATCGGCATGAAGGTCATGGAAGAAGTGCCCTATGTGGTGGGTCTGGACAAGTGGCTGGGCAACCAACTGGACGAGGCCGCCTGCACCTATCTGAAGGACTTTGGCGCCGCCACCGCCTCCAACGGCGCGGTGGGCCTGTACCACATCGACGGTCTGACCCCCGAGGCAAAGGAGCAGGGCGCTGCCCTCATCAAGGAGGACGCACAGGAGTACATCATTGACGATGCCGAGCTGCAGCGGGTCTATGACAATTACCCCGTCATCTGGAAAAACAAGGATGCCAAGCCCAAGCTGTGCTTTATGGGCTGCCCCCACATGAGCCTGCAGCAGCTGAAGGACTGGACCGACAAGGTAGAGGCCGGACTGAAGGCCGCCGGCAACAAGAAGGTGCAGATCCCCACCGTCTTTACCGCTGCCCCCGGCGTGCTCAAGGAGTTTGAAAAGACCCCCTATGCCGCCCGGCTGAAGGCCACCGGCGTCATCACCTCCTACATCTGCCCCCTGATGTATATGAATAACCCGCTGGCAGGCAAGATGCCGGTGATCACCTCTTCCAACAAACTGCGCACCTACACCACCGCTCGCTATTACACCGACGACGAGATCCTCGTCCAGATCACCAAGGGAGGGAAATAACATGAAACAGTTCCAGGGAAGAGTCATTTCTCCCGGCATGGTCACAGCCGAGGCGCTGGTGAGCCACGGTGGTCTGAACACACTGGCCTCCTTCCAGAAGGCGCTGCAGTTCGGCGACAAGGAAGCCACCTGCGGTGACCAGAACAACC
>JAGAVA010000148.1 GCA_017620505.1 Clostridia bacterium | reverse complement strand
CCACGCATCATCTGTTTGCTGGCGGCAATGGCCTCCATGGCAGACATTTCGGGGTGATCCAGCATGATGTAGATGGTCTGGCTGTAGGCATACATAGCGACAATGCCGGGGATGATAAACAGCATGGTCCACAGAGCGGTGAACAGACCCATCAGCAGAATTGCCGACAAAAACCGCCAGAACTGCTGGAAACAGGCGAACAGAGTATCCAGACTGCCGGTTTGCTCCTCCCGGGAGGCGCGCAGAGCGTACAGCTGCCAGCCGCAGGTCACCAGATTAAGGAAAATGCTCATGGCAAGGGTGGCCAGTGACAGCAGAAAACCGCCGGAAACGCCGCCGTTTTCATAGATGTACATCATCTCTTCCAGCGAGTCGGCCTTGAGCATCAGACGGAGGGTGGGGCCTTCGGTGACAAAGGTGGGGGCGTTGGTCAGCAGCAGGCAGACAAAGGCAACAAGAAAGATATTGGGCGCGGCCTTTTTCATGGCCTGCTTTGCCCGGAGCTTCAGTTCAACGCGGTCGGTAGTATAAGGCATCATGGTATCTCCTTTCACAGAGGCGGAAAAAAACAAACAGACCCCTCGGCGGAGCCAAGGGATCTGCAAAAAAGTCGATTTACTTGGCCCACTCGCCGGTGGCGGCACACTTCAGGTAGGCGTTGATGAAGCCCTCCAGGTCGCCGCTCCCCACAAAATCAATGATTTTGCGGGGGCCCCAAGGGGATTTAATAGATTTTCGGTAAGTGAATGACCGAAAATCGGACGCCGCAAAAGCGGCGCGGGCGCCTTGCGCCCTATGGACGGCGTAGAAAGCGTTTACTTGGCCCACTCGCCGGTGGCGGCACACTTCAGGTAGGCGTTGATGAAGCCCTCCAGGTCGCCGTCCATAACGGCACCGATGTTGCCGTTTTCAAAGCCGGTACGGTGATCCTTGACCAGGGTGTAAGGCATGAACACGTAAGAACGGATCTGGCTGCCCCACTCGATCTTCATCTGAGCGCCCTTGATGTCGTCGATCTTGTCCAGGTGCTCGCGCTCCTTGATCTCGATCAGACGGGACTTCAGCATTTTCATAGCGGTGGCGCGGTTCTGGATCTGAGAGCGCTCGGTCTGGCAGGCCACCACGATACCACTGGGAATGTGGGTGATACGGACAGCCGATTCGGTCTTGTTCACGTGCTGACCGCCTGCGCCGGAGGAACGGTAGGTATCCACCTTCAGATCCTCGGGACGGATGTCCACATCCACGTCGTCAGACATTTCGGGCACAACTTCCAGTGCAGAGAAGCTGGTCTGGCGGCGGCCGGAAGCGTCAAAGGGAGACACGCGCACCAGACGATGCACGCCGTTCTCGCTCTTCAGATAGCCGTAGGCGTTTTCGCCCTCGATGAGCATTTCAGCGCTCTTGATACCGGCATCTTCACCATCCAGGAAGTCCAGAATCTTGTGCTTGAAGCCCATGTTGTCGGCCCAGTGCTCGTACATACGGATGAGCATCTGCGTCCAGTCCATGGCCTCGGTGCCGCCGGCACCGGCATGGAAGCTGAGGATGGCGTTGTTGCGGTCGTACTCACCGGACAGCAGGGTGCTGAGGGTCTGGCGATCCAGCTCCTTTTCAAAGGCGGCAAAGCCTTCCTGCACCTCGGGGAAGAGGCTCTCGTCCTCCATCTCCTCGGCCATCTCAATGGTGGTGACCACGTCCTCGTACATGGTGTACAGAGCGCCGTAGTTGGCGACCTTGTCCTTCAGCTGCTTGGTGCGTTGCAGCACCTTCTGGCTCTCGGTAGGATCGTTCCAGAACTCGGGCTCGGCGGCCTTCTTTTCCAGCTCCTCGATCTCGGTCTTGGCCTTGTCCAGATCCAGCGCCAGCCGGAGATCATCCAGCTTGGGCTTCACATTATTCAGTCTAAAACGAATATCGTCATAAATAAGCATAGTCTATCCCTCCAAGATAACAGTATAGCACGAAATGGCAATTCCTGCAAGGGGCGGAACCTTCAGAAAGGGAAAAAACACGCGGAACAAAAGTTCCGCGTGTGAAAATCAAAGAGATTTGTTCGATTTTTCAGAGTGTTTCATCTAACCTGCTGGCCGGGGAAGGCGGGCTTGCAGAGCACTCTGAAGCAGCAAAACTGTTCCGGAAGATACCAGACAGCTGATGAGGGAGCCAACGGCGATCTGTGCCGGAAGTAAAAATGTACACAACAACAGTACGATACCATCCGGTAACAGATATGTGATGCCAAGGGGTAGATTCAACCAATGAGAAAGTACCATGGCGGCAGCATCATCGCCGCCGCAGGCTGTTCCGGTACCAACGACCAAAGCGGTGCCAACGCCCAGAAGCAAGCCACCTGCCACTGCTGCTGCAAAGGGAGATCCTGTTAAGCCGAGCAGCAGAGGGGGCAGTCTGTCGAATAAAGCATAAAAGGCAGCGTAGCTGGCGACCGCCAGCAAGGACCGGAAAACAAAGGCCTTTCCGAACACTCGCGCTGCGCACAGCAGAAGAAGCATATCCAGGAAAAAGCCGGAGACGGCGGGAGAAAGACCAAACTGATGATATAGCAAAAGAGAAAAACCGAAGGTGCCACCCTCAGCCAGCCCTGCGGGAGCATGGATCTGGGAGAGAGTAAGCGCGATGACGGCCGTTCCAAGCAGCACTGACGCACATTTGCCTGCTTGCCTGTGGGGCAACATTTTTAAGACCTCGCAATCTGTTGTTTATTTGGTGAAAACACAGGAAAAGCAAGGCCGCGCGCACCTGACTTTCTGGTTTAACCACAATTTTATTGTAGCGGAAAGACTGCTGAAAAAGCAAATCAGAGATTACGGAAAAAAGCATTGCAAAACATGAAAAAGTGAGTAGAACAGCAAAAGACCTACAGAAACTGTAGATTTGCGCAAAAAAACACAAATCTGTTTCGTTTTCCGCAGGTCTCGTGAAAATCGTATCAATCTATGCTTGACGTTTAAGCCCATCTTTATCATGCGGTGAACGCGGAAACCCAGGCTGTCCCGATAAAAGGATACGGGTGTGATTCATAATATCCTCTCAAGTGTCCATCCGCACAGCGGTGCGGATGCTTTTGTTGCGGTAGATCAGGTCCTCCCGGAGGGTAAAACCAAGGCGCTCCCAAAAGGCGTTGCCCTTTTCATTACGGGAAAATACCACCAGATTGACCTTGATGATGCCCTCGGCTTCCAGCGCCGCCATGGCGTGCTCCACCAGCTGTCGGCCGATGCCTCGCCGCTGAAAAGCGCCGTCCACCGCCGTATGACTGATGTGCCCCCGACGGCCGTCATGTCCCGCAAGGATCACGCCCACGATGCGCCCCTCCTCCTCCGCCACAAAGCAGGTGCCGGGGTTGCGCTTCAGATAGCGTCCGATGCCCTCGGAGCTGTCGTCGATGCTGTTGAGCCCCATGCCCGGGGTGCGCAGCCACAAATCGTAGCAGGCAGGGTAGTCAGCGGCAGTCATCAAACGGATGGTCATGAAAACCACTCCTTATATTACACGTTATAATACCGCAGCAGGGCGTGACTGGGATTGTAAATGGCCTCCCGGTCGATTTCGATCATGGAAAAACAGCCCTGTTTCAGATAAAACCGTCCGGCGGCCTCGATGGGCAGACCCAGCAGATAGGAAATGGCGAACACCAGCGGGCCGTTGTGAGCCACGATCAGGCAGTCCTTGCCCTTGGCAACGATGTCGTCCAGCACTTTTGCCACCCGGGGTGCCAGTCCGGTGTCAAAGGGCTCGCCCTCGGGCGGAGTGATGTGCACCCAGTCGGCCATCAGCGCCTGATAAAAATCTGGATCTTCGGCCTTGATTTCGGGCACCGACTTGGGCTCGAACAGACCCATGTGCTGCTCCCGCAGGTCGGGAACGATGTGCATAGGCTCCGGTCGGCCTTCCATCACCAGCTTTGCCGTTTCGTGGGCACGGCTCAGGGGGCTGGCATAGCAGGCGGCAAAGGTGGCGTTGCGCAGTTTCTCCCCTGCCTGTCGTGCCTGCTCCCGGCCCAGATCGGTGAGCGGCAGGTCGGAGCTGCCGTACCATAGATTTTTCACGTTGCCCACCGACTGCCCGTGGCGAACCAGATATACTTTCATAGGAATTTCTCCTTATTATATAATACTCCTATCATACATCAATTCATGGAAGATGCCAAGGTTTTTTGGATGACTTCTGCAACCCGGTCGGCAAGCAGCGGCGCGGACTCCAGTTTGGGGTCGGTTTTCAGCAGCGCCTGTGCACTTTGCTGGGCGGCCTCCAGCACGTTCATGTCGGTGGCAAGGTCGGCGATGGCAAATCCGGGAAGTCCGCTCTGCCGTTTGCCGAAGAAATCACCCGGGCCACGCAGCCGCAGGTCAGTTTCGGCGATTTTGAAGCCGTCGTTGGTGGCGCAAAGGGTCTGCAGCCGCTCCCGGGCGGTTTCGGTTTTGGCCTGATGCATGAGGAAGCAATAGCTCTGGCGCTGTCCGCGACCCACCCGGCCACGCAGCTGGTGAAGCTGGCTCAGACCGAAAAAGTCGGCGTTCTCCACGATCATCAGGGTGGCCCGTGGCACGTCCACACCCACCTCGATGACGGTGGTGGACACCAGCACATCCAGATCGCCGGCGGCGAAGGCTCCCATGACAGCCTCTTTTTCGGCAGGCTTCAGCTTGCCGTGCATCAGCCCGATGCGCAAACGGGGCAAAACCTGCTGCAGCTGGTCGATATAGGCGGTGGCAGCCTTTTTGTCGCTGCCCTCCTCCCCTTCCTCCACCAGCGGACAGACAATATAGGCCTGCCCCCCGGCGTCAATTTCTTTTTGCAAAAAGCCGTACATATCCTGCCGTTTTGCCTCGGAAACCATCCGGGTCATCACCGGCTGACGACCCGGCGGCAGTTCGTCCAGCACCGAAACGTCCAGATCGCCGTAGAGGATCAGGGTCAGCGTCCGGGGAATGGGGGTAGCCGACATGGCCAGCAGATGTCCCCGGTCGGTTTTCTGGTTGAGGGCGGCGCGCTGGGCAACGCCGAAGCGGTGCTGCTCGTCCACCACGATCAGGGCGGCGTTGGGAATCTCCACATCTTTTTGAATCAGCGCATGGGTACCGCACAAAACCTGCGGCTCGCCGCTCTGTGCCCGGGCCAGCACCCGCCGTTTTTCGGCGGCAGGCATGGCGGAGATCAGCAGCTGCACCGGAATGTCCAGATTGCCCAGAAACTTTTCCAAGGTGGCTTTGTGCTGACGGGCCAGCAGCTCGGTGGGTGCCATAATGACGGCCTGCTTGCCATTTTGGATGGCCAGCCAGGCGCAGGCGGCGGCCACCAGCGTTTTGCCCGAACCCACGTCGCCCTGCAGCAGACGGTTCATGCGGCTGCCGCCGCACAGATCGGCAAAGGCCTGCCCTACCGCCCTGCGCTGAGCGTTGGTGGGCGAAAAGGGCAGCGTGCGGAAGAAGTTTTCGGGATCGTGATACTGTAGCGGCGGGCCGGGATTCTTCCGCCCCTGTCCCCGCAGGGTCTGACCGGCGCAGCAAAAGACAAACAGCTCTTCAAAAATCAGCCGCCGCTGGGCCTTCTTTACATCCTCGGGATCCTGAGGATAATGGATGGCCTCAAAGGCCTCCTCCGGCGGACAAAGCTGCCATTTTGCCACGATATCGGCAGGCAGCGGCTCCAGATACCGGCCCCTTGCCAGTTCCAGCGCGGCTTTTGTCCACTTTCGCAGCTGATTCTGGCTGAGCTCGGCGGTAGCGCGATAAATGGGCAGCAATTTTCCGGCGGTTTTGGGATCGTCGGCCGACTCAAACACCGGGTTGATCATGCCACGGCGGCCGCCGGTGAACTCCGGCTTGCCGAAGAAGATATATTCCCTGCCCCGCTCGATTTTCAAATAAGGCTGGTTGAAAAAGGTCAGCTGCAGCATGCCGGTGCTGTCGAACACCCGGCACCGGGCCATGGTGCGGCCACCGGGCAGGCGGGATTTTCGCGGCTCGTCGGCCACCACCGCCTGCACGCACACCGCTGCCCCCTCTTCCAGCTGGGCGATGGGGCGGATGGTGCGGCGATCCTCATAATCCCGGGGAAACCAGCGCAGAAGGTCCTCAATGGAGAAAAGGCCCAGCTTGTTCAGCTGGGCCAACCGCTGCGGGCCGACACCCGGGAGGGACTTCAATGACCGCTCCCTGTCAGAGGACGGATTTTTCATACGTGAGGACGGTACAGGGACACAACCAGTCCCAGAATGGCGCACTCACGGCCGTCGATGGGTTCAAAAGCGGGGTTTTCCGGCATAAGCCAGATGCCGTTGGGCTTGATGGCCAAACGCTTGACGGTGGCTTCCTCGCCGATCATGGCGACGATGATCTGACCGGAGATGGCGGTGTTCTGCCGGCGCACCAGCACAATGTCGCCGTCCAGAATGCCGGCGCCAATCATACTTTCGCCCCGAACCTGCAGGGCAAACATCTCTCCCTGCTCGGGACCGTCGTAGGGTACATAGCCCAGCGTGTCCTCCTGCGCCAGAATGGGCAGACCGGCAGTGACGGTGCCCAGAATGGGCACGCTGCGGAAAGCCGTGCCGCTGCCGCCCTTGACCGACAGGGCCCGGGTCTTGCGGTCATCCTTTTCCAGATAACCGCCTTCCTGCAGGATCTTCAGGTGACTGTGGACGGTGGAGGGAGAGCGCAGACCCACTGCTTCACAGATCTCACGCACGGTGGGCGGATAGCCGTTTTCCCGGGTAAAGGCGGTGACATAGTCCAGAATACGCTGCCGCATAGGGCTGAGTTTGTTCATAATGCACCTCATTCGAAACACATATATTATTATATAAGGTGTAAAAGCTCATATAAAAGACGTAAAAACACTTCTTATGCAGATATTATAGCACACTTGTTCGAGGAAAGCAAACATTTGTTTGTATTTTCTTATAAAATTTCCTTGAAAACTATATTTTGTGACAAGCAGAGGAGCTTTACCACAAAATCTGGTGATTTTGTAATTTCGGTAGAAATGTACAAAATTTTTTGAAAAAATTCGTGAAAAAGGCTTGACATTTTGGCTGGGTAGCGGTATTATGATTAAGCGCCAAGAGAGGCGCAGTATGTCTGTGCGAGAAGCACAGACCGCGATGAAGCCGGAGATTGCTGCGAAAGCAGGTAACTTCGGTGGAGTAAGTCCGACAATCGGGCGGCAGAGAAAGTGGCGTTCCTATCGTCCTGCCTCACAGAGCTTCTGAACGGAGAGGCTCCATGTGGTAAGACAATAGGAATGCAGAATCACAAAAGCGTCCCCGCTTAAGCCGCGGAACTCCCGGTCGAAGACCGGAAAGCCCCGGTGGGAACCAACTTTTGTTTTTTGATGCCGGACAAAGTGTGTAAACTCGCCGGTTTTCTTTATGCCCAAAAGGCGATACACACGGAAGCGTGGCAAACTTTCAAGCCGTACAATGTCGCATCCCTCGCGTCAAAACAACATTGTATGAAAAGGAGCAACCTAACCATGGCAGACATGCAGAAAATGCGCATCAGACTGAAGGCCTATGACCACACCGTCATCGACCAGGCAGCCGAGAAGATCGTTGAGACCGCCAAGCGCTCCGGCGCTCAGGTTTCCGGCCCCATCCCCCTGCCCACCGACAAGAAGGTCGTTACCATCCTGCGCGCCGTCCACAAGTACAAGGACAGCCGTGAGCAGTTTGAGCGCCGCACCCACAAGCGCCTGATCGACATCAAGAACCCCGCCCAGAAGACCGTGGAGGCCCTGATGAACCTGGACCTGCCCGCCGGCGTGGAGATCGAGATCAAGCTGTAAGTCGGAAAAAAGACTTACAAACCCCCAAATCATTTTTATCAGCACCCTGGTCCTTAGAGGACAGGTTATGTTGAGAAGCGAAGGCGGGGTACCGTTACTGCCCCGTACTACTGACCAACCACTAACTGCAAGGAGGAAATAACGTGCAGAAAGCAATCATCGGTAAGAAAGTCGGCATGACACAGATCTTTGACGAAAAGGGCAATGTGATCCCTGTTACCGTCATCGAGGCCGGCCCCTGCACCGTCGTGCAGAAGAAGACTGTGGAAAATGACGGTTACGCCTCTGTTCAGCTGGGTTTTGAGGACCTGGCCGACAAGAAGGTCAACAAGCCCATGAAGGGCCACTTCGAGAAGGCTGGCGTTTCCGCCAAGAAGTATCTGAAAGAGTTCCGCCTGGACAAGGCCGCTGAGATGAACGTCGGTGACGTCGTCAAGGCCGATGTCTTCGCCGCTGGTGACAAGATCGATGTCATCGGCACCAGCAAGGGTAAGGGCTACGCCGGCGTTGTCAAGCGCTGGAACGCCCACGTCCAGTGCCACACCCACGGCGTTGGCCCTGTTCACCGCTCTGTCGGTTCTATGGGCGCTAACACCGACCCCTCCCGCGTCATGCCCGGTAAGAAGATGGCCGGTCATCTGGGCGCTGAGCGTGTCACCGTTCAGAACCTGGAAGTCGTCAAGGTCGATGCCGAGGCCAACATGATCGCCATCCGCGGCGCCGTGCCCGGCCCCAAGGGTTCTCTGGTCTTCATCAAGAACACCGTCAAGAACATCAAGGTCAAGCAGGCCGACACCGGTATCAGCAAGAATCCCCAGAAGGCTTCCGGTCGTAACCCGCAGAAGGCCTCTGCCAGAAGCTAATAGGGAGGAGGAAACACAATGTCTAAGATTAATGTTTTGGATATGGCCGGCAAGGTCGTTGGCGAAATCGAGCTGAACGACAGCGTCTTCGGTATCGAGCCCAACACCGCCGTCATGCATGCTGACGTCAAGAACTACCTGGCCAATCAGCGTCACGGCACTCAGAGCACTCTGACCCGCGCCGAGGTTTCCGGCGGCGGCAGAAAGCCTCGTCGTCAGAAGGGTTCCGGTTATGCCCGTCAGGGTTCTACCCGCGCTCCTCACTGGGTCCACGGTGGCGTCGCTCTGGGCCCCAAGCCCCGCAGCTACGGCTACAGCATCAACAAGAAGGTCAAGCAGCTGGCTATCCGCTCTGCTCTGAGCGCTAAGGTCGCCGCCGGCCAGATGGTCGTCGTCGACAACATCCAGCTGGATGAGATCAAGACCCGCAGCATGGTTCAGTTCCTGAAGGCTGTCGGCGCCGAGGGCAAGGCCCTGGTCGTCACTCCCGAGGTGAACAAGAACGTGGTTCTGTCCGCCCGCAACATCGCCGGCGTCAAGACCACCTTCTCCGGCATCATCTGCGTCTACGACATCCTGAAGGCCGACAAGCTCGTCATGGGCAAGGCCGCTGTCGAGAAGATCCAGGAGGTATACGCCAAATGAAAACCGCTTACGATATTATCATCCGCCCCGTGATCACCGAAAAGTCCATGGAGGCCGTTGCCGATAAGAAGTACGTCTTCGAAGTCGCCAAGTCCGCCAACAAGGTCGAGATCCGCAAGGCTATCGAGCAGATCTTCGGCGTCAAGGTTGCCAGCGTCAACACCATCAACGTTCCTGGCAAGGCCACCCGCGGCCGTACCGGCCGTTACGGCTACACCTCTGACTGGAAGAAAGCGATCATCACTCTGACCGAGGAATCCAAGACCATCGAGCTGTTCGAGGGTATGGTCTAATCGGTAAAAACCGGTTAGAAACCTCAGACGAGAGCGCGAAAAGCGCTTCATAAGATCGCGCGGCGCATTGCGCTGCCGCAAGTATGCCGCAAAAATGTGCGGCGCAAAACGAAAAGTAATTAAGGAGTGAACACATAATGGCGATCAAGAGCTTTAAGCCCACGACTCCCTCCCGTCGTAACATGACGGTTGTCGATTATCGTGGTCTGAGCAAGGTCAAGCCTGAGAAGAGCCTGCTGGAGTCTCTGAAGAAGACCGCTGGCCGCAACAGCTATGGCCGTATCACCGTCCGTCATCATGGCGGCGGTAACAAGATTAAGTACCGTATCATCGATTTCAAGCGTGACAAGGTTGGCATGCCCGCCGAAGTCAAGACCATCGAGTACGATCCCAACCGCACCGCTTTCATTGCTCTGGTGCAGTATGAGGACGGCGAGAAGCGCTACATCCTGGCCCCCCACGGCCTGAAGGTTGGCGATCACGTCGAGTCCGGCGAGGGCGCCGACATTAAGCCCGGCAACTGCCTGCCCATCGCTAACATCCCCCTGGGTACCATGATCCACAACATCGAGCTGATCCCCGGCCGCGGTGGCCAGCTGGTCCGTTCCGCCGGTGGCGCTGCTCAGCTGATGGCTAAGGAAGGCGCTGCCGCTCAGGTCCGTCTGCCCTCCGGCGAAGTTCGTTTCATCAAGATGAACTGCCACGCCACCATCGGTCAGGTCAGCAACATCGATCAGGAAAACCAGAATCGTGGTAAGGCCGGTAAGACCCGTCACCTGGGCATCCGTCCCACCGTCCGCGGCTCTGTTATGAACCCCTGCGATCACCCCCACGGCGGTGGTGAGGGTAAGTCCCCCATCGGCCGCAGCGGCCCTGTTACCCCCTGGGGTAAGCCCGCTCTGGGTTACAAGACCCGCAAGAAGAACCATCGCACCGACAAGCAGATTGTCAAGCGCCGCAACGGCAAGTAATTGAAAGGAGCAACAGAATATGGGCAGAAGTATTAAAAAGGGCCCCTTTGTGGCTCCCGAGCTGCTGAAGAGGGTCATCCAGCTGAATGAGGCTGGTGAGAAGAAGGTCCTGAAGACCTGGTCCCGTTCCTCCACCATTTTCCCGGAGTTCGTGGGCCACACCATCGCCGTCCATGACGGCAGAAAGCATATCCCCGTGTACGTCACCGAGGATATGGTCGGACACAAGCTGGGCGAGTTTGCTCCCACGCGTACCTTCAAGGGTCACGCTGGCAGCAAGACCGGTAAGTAATGGGAGGTACGAAAATGGAAGCTAAAGCATCTGTCAAGTTTGTTCGTATGTCCCCCCGCAAGGTCCAGATCGTCTGCGATCTGATCCGTGGTAAGGATGTGGCCACCGCTGCCGCCATCCTGATGAATACTCGCAAGGCCGCCTCTGAGCCTCTGATGAAGCTGCTGAAGAGCTGCGCTGCCAACGCCGAGAACAATTTCGAAATGGATCCCGAGAAGCTGTACGTCGCTAAGATCTATTGCTGCCCCGGCCCCATCCTGAAGCGGATGATGCCCCGTGCACGCGGCGGCGCTGCCGGTATCCAGAAGAGAACCTGCCACATCAACATGGTTCTCGCCGAGAAAGAATAAGTCAGGAGGGAAACTATGGGCCAGAAAGTCAATCCCCACGGTCTGCGCGTGGGTGTTATCAATGGTTGGGACTCCCGTTGGTTTGCCAAAGACGAACTCGTCGGCGACCTGCTGGTGGAGGACCACAAGATTCGCGAATATCTGAAGACCAACCTGTATCAGGCTGGTATCCCCAAGGTCGAGATCGAGCGCGACAGCGCTAAGGTCCGCATCTTCATCCACTGCGCCAAGCCCGGCATGATCGTCGGTAAGGGCGGTGCTGAGATCGAGAAGCTGCAGGAGACCGTCTCCAAGATGATCAACAAGCCTGTTGCCATCTCTATCGTGGAAGTTCGCTCTCCCGACCTGAACGCTCAGCTGGTTGCCGAGAACATCGCTGCTCAGCTGGAAAAGCGTATTTCCCATCGCCGCGCCATGAAGATGGCTATGCAGCGTGCGATGAAGCTGGGTGCTAAGGGCATCAAGGTCAACGCTTCCGGCCGTCTGGGCGGCCGCGAGATCGCCGGCTCTGAGCACTATCACGAGGGCACTATCCCCCTGCAGACCCTGCGTGCCGACATCGACTATGGTTTTGCTGAGGCTAAGACCACTGCCGGTCGTATCGGCATCAAGGTGTGGCTGTATAAGGGCGAAGTCCTCACCGGCGGCCCCCGCTCCACTCCCGTGGAAGCCCCCCGTCGTGATCGCCGCGATCGCCGCGACGGCGACCGTAGAAATGACCGCCGTGAGCGTCGCGATGGTGATCGCGCCCCTCGTCGTGATGGCGGCCGCTTCGGCGAGCGTAAGCAGTTTTCCGCCGGCCCCCGCGGTCCCCAGGGTCGCCCCTATCAGCGTCCCGCCGCTGAGGCTCCCAAGACGGAAGGAGGAGCAAACTAATGTTAATGCCTAAAAGAGTTAAGTTCCGCAGAGTGCATCGCGGCCGTATGAAAGGCAAAGCTACTCGCGGCAACTTCGTTTCCAATGGTGAGTTTGGCCTGATGGCCACCGAGCCCGCCTGGATCACCAGCAACCAGATCGAGGCAGCCCGTGTTGCCATGACCCGTTACACCAAGCGTGGCGGTCAGGTGTGGATCAAGATCTTCCCCGACAAGCCCGTTACCGAAAAGCCCGCTGAGACCCGTATGGGTTCCGGTAAGGGTTCTCCCGAATACTGGGTGGCCGTTGTTAAGCCCGGCCGCGTCATGTTCGAGATCGCCGGCGTCTCCGAAGAGGTCGCCCGCGAAGCTCTCCGTCTCGCCAGCTACAAGCTGCCCGTCAAGTGCAAGTTTGTCAAGCGCGAGGACACTGTTACTGAGAATGGTGGTGAAGCGTAATGAAGATCAAAGAAATCCGTGAGATGTCTGCTGAGCAGCTGGCTGAGAAGCTGATGGAGCTGAAGAAGGACCTGTTCAACCTGCGTCTTCAGCACGCCACCAACCAGCTGGATAACCCCAGCAAGATCGCTGATGTCAAGAAGGACATCGCCAAGATCAAGACTGTGCAGCGCGAGCGCGAGCTCGCCGCCAAGTAAGCGGTAAGGAGGACATACCAATGAGTGAAAGAGCTTTCCGCAAGACGAAGGTCGGCATGGTCGTTTCTGACAAGATGGACAAGACCATCGTTGTTGCGATCGAAGACAGAGTCCAGCATCCGCTGTATAAGAAGACTCTGAAGAGAACCTATAAACTGAAGGCACATGACGAGAACAACGAGTGCGGCGTGGGCGATAAGGTCCGCGTGATGGAGACCCGTCCCCTGTCCAAGGACAAGAGATGGCGTCTGGTTGAAATCGTCGAAAAAGCTAAGTAAGGAGGAACCGACACATGATTCAGGCTGAATCTTATCTGCGCGTCGCCGACAACACCGGCGCCAAGGAACTGAAGTGCATCCGTGTCCTGGGCGGTTCCACCCGGAGATACGGCAACATCGGCGATGTCATCGTCTGCTCTGTCCGTAAGGCTGCCCCCGGCGGCCAGGTCAAGAAGGGCGATGTGGTCAAGGCCGTAATCGTGCGCTCCCGCAAGGGTCTGCGCCGTAACGATGGCAGCTACGTCCGTTTCGACGAGAACGCCGCCGTCATCATCAAGGAAGACAAGACCCCCCAGGGCACCCGTATCTTTGGACCGGTTGCCCGTGAGCTGCGTGAGAAGGACTTCACCAAGATCCTCTCCCTGGCTCCCGAAGTACTGTAAGGAGGACGCTGACAATGAATACATTGCATGTTAAGCGCGGCGACACCGTAGTGGTACTTTCCGGCAAGGATAAGGGCAAGCAGGGTAAGGTCATCTCTGCTTCTCCCAAGAAGGGCACCGTCCTCGTCGAAGGCGTTGCTATCACCGCCCATCATCAGAAGCCCCGCAAGCAGGGCGAGACCGGTGGCATCGTGAACCGGGAGACCCCCATCCGCGCCTGCAAAGTCATGCGCGTCTGCCCCAAGTGTGGCAAGGCCACCCGCCCCGCACACAAGTTTGTCGACGGCAAGAAGCTGACCGTCTGCAAGAAGTGCGGCGCTGAAATCTAAGGACGAGGAGGAGTAAAACATGGCTAAGGAAAAAATCGAAGGCGCCGTGAAGCCCGAAGGCTACACCCCCCGTCTGAAGACCAAGTACACTCAGGAAGTTGCTCCCGCTCTGATGAAGAAGTTCGAGTACAAGAGCTCCATGCAGATCCCCAAGTTTGATAAGATCACCATCAACGTGGGCGCTGGTGAGGCTCGTGACAACGCCAAGGTTCTGGACGCCGTTGTTGCTGACCTGATGAAGATCACCGGTCAGAAGCCCGTCGTCACCAAGGCTAAGAAGTCTGTTGCTAACTTCAAGCTGCGTGAGGGCATGAACATCGGTGCTAAGGTCACCCTGCGCGGCGACCGTATGTGGGAGTTCATGGATCGCCTGTTCAGCATTGCGCTGCCCCGCGTCCGCGACTTCCGCGGCATCAACCCCAACGGCTTCGACGGCCGCGGCAACTATGCCATGGGCGTTAAGGAGCAGCTGATCTTCCCCGAGATCGACTACGATAAGATCGACAAGATCCGCGGTATGGACATCGTGTTCACCACTACTGCCACTACCGACGAAGAAGCTCGCGAGCTGCTGACCCTGATGGGCGCTCCGTTCGCTAAGTAAGGGGAGGTAACACAATGGCTAAGAAATCTATGATTCTGAAGCAGCAGCGCGGCAGCAAGTTTGCTACCCGCAACTACAACCGCTGCAAGATCTGCGGCAGACCTCATGCTTATCTGCGTGACTTCGGCATCTGCCGTATCTGCTTCCGCGAGCTGGCTTACAAGGGCCAGATCCCCGGCGTCCGCAAGGCTTCCTGGTAAAATCTGCGCTCATGCGGCACATCATCGGTTCCGCCGTACCTCGGTACTGCCGAAACCGCTGATGCTTGCCTGAGACACAGATTTCCCGAACGGGAGCTGAACGCCAACCCAATTCATTCGTTTCCCGGCACACGGATGTGTGCTCAAGAATAGTGGAGAGGGCCGCGGGACAATACAAACTCCGGCAACCGGCCAATCGGGAATGCCCCGACGGGCCGGCTCCCGCCGTTGAAAACCCGCAAATCCAAGCCACTCTCTAACTTCTAATAGGAGGAAGAAAGAAATGCACATCACTGATCCCATCGCGGATATGCTGACTCGTATCCGCAACGCCGGTGCTGCTCGTCACGCTACTGTCGAGATCCCGGCTTCCAGCATGAAGAAGGCTATTGCTCAGATCCTGCTGGATGAGGGCTACATCAAGGCCTTCGAAGTCATCGAGAACGGCACTCAGGGCACCATCAAGGTCACTCTGAAGTACTCCGCCAACAAGGAAAAGGCCATCTCCGGCCTGCGCCGCGTCTCCAAGCCCGGTCTGCGTGTCTACGCCGGTGCTGACGAGCTGCCCCGCGTCCTGAAGGGCCTGGGTATCGCCATCATTTCCACCAGCAAGGGCATCATGACCGACAAGAAGGCTCGCGAGCTGCATGTCGGCGGCGAAGTCCTGGCTTTCATTTGGTAAGAGGAGGTAAGAAGCAATGTCTCGTATCGGCAGAATGCCCATTACCGTCCCCGCCGGCGTGGAAGTCAAGTTTAACGCCAACGTGGTGACCGTTAAGGGCCCCAAGGGTGAGACCACTCAGGCTCTGCACCCTGATATGATTTTTGAGATGGAAGGCAATGTCATCCATGTCAAGCGTCCCTCTGAGGCTAAGGAGCACAAGGCTCTGCACGGCCTGACCCGCACCCTGCTGAACAACATGATCGTGGGTGTCACCGAGGGTTACAAGAAGGAGCTGGAAGTCAACGGTGTTGGTTACCGTGTTGCCAAGGACGGCAACAAGCTGGTCATGAACATCGGTTTCTCTCACCAGGTTATCATGGAAGAGAAGAACGGCGTGACCATCGAAGTCCCCGCTCCCAACAAGATTATCGTTTCCGGTATCGACAAGCAGTCCGTCGGCCAGTTTGCTGCCGAGGTCCGCGAGAAGAGACCCCCCGAGCCTTATAAGGGCAAGGGTATCCGCTATGCTGGTGAAGTTGTCCGCCGTAAGGAAGGCAAGACCGGCGGTAAGAAGAAATAAGGAGGTGCGCATAAATGGTTAAGAAGTTTGATTCCAACGCTCAGCGTCTGAAGAGACATAAGAGAGTGCGCGCCCACATTTCCGGCACTCCCGCCCGTCCCCGTCTGGACGTTTTCCGCAGCGCTAAGAACATCTATGCTCAGGTCATCGACGATGTGAACGGCGTCACTCTGGCTGCCGCTTCCAGCAATGAGAAGGACTTTGGCATGTACGGCGGCAACATCGAGGCTGCCAAGAAGGTTGGCCAGATGGTCGCTGAACGCGCTAAGGCCAAGGGCATTGAAGAAGTGGTCTTTGACCGCGGTGGCTATGTCTATCATGGCCGCGTTCAGGCTCTGGCAGACGCCGCCCGCGAAGGCGGACTGAAGTTTTAAGGGAGGACACACACTATGGCTAAATTGATTGACGCCAGCACCCTGGAACTGAGTGAGAAGGTTGTTGCTCTGAATCGCGTCTCCAAGACCGTCAAGGGCGGCCGTGTCATGAAGTTCTCCGCTCTCGTGGTGGTTGGCAACGGCAACGGTATCGTTGGCTTCGGCCTGGGTAAGTCCTCTGAAGTCCCCGACGCTATCCGCAAGGGCATCGAAGATGCCAAGAAGAACCTGGTTAAGATCTCTATGCATGGTACTACCATCCCCCACGAGGTGATCGGTAAGTTCGGCGCTGGCCGCGTGCTGCTGAAGCCCGCCGCCCCCGGTACCGGCGTTATCGCCGGCGGCTCTGTCCGTGCTGTCGTTGAGGCCGCTGGTATCCGCGACATCCGTACCAAGTGCCTGCGTTCCAACAACCCCCAGAACGTTGTTGCCGCTACCATGGAAGGTCTGAAGTCCCTGCGTGACGCCCAGCAGGTCGCGGTTGTCCGCGGCAAGGACGTCAGCGAGCTGTAAGGAGGACACACCATGAAGACTTATAAGATTACTCTGGTGAAGAGCCTGAACGGCCGCTTCAAGAAGCACATCGCTACCGCTGTCTCTCTGGGTCTGACCAAGATCGGTGACACCACCGTCCAGCCCGACAACGAGATGACCCGCGGCAAGATCAACCAGATCAGCTACCTGATCAAGGTTGAAGAAATGAACTAAGGAGGTTGCCGGAAATGAATCTGCATGATCTGCATCCCGCTGCTGGCAGCACCAAGACTCGCAAGTGCAAGGGCCGCGGTATGGCCTCCGGTAACGGCAAGACTGCCGGCCGTGGCCACAAGGGCCAGTGGGCCCGTTCCGGCGGCGGTGTCCGTCCCGGTTTCGAGGGCGGCCAGATGCCCCTGGTTCGTCGCCTGCCCAAGCGCGGCTTTAACAACATCTTTGCTAAGAACTACGCTGAGCTGAACGTCTGCCAGCTGAACGCTCTGGAAGACGGCGCCGAAGTCACCTTCGAGACCCTGGTCGCTGCCGGCCTGGTCGCCAAGAAGTTCGACGGCGTCCGCATCCTGGGTAAGGGTGAGCTGACCAAGAAGCTGAACGTTAAGGTCGACGGCATCACTGCCGCCGCCAAGGAAAAGATCGAAGCCGCAGGAGGAAAGGCGGAGGTGATCTAAGTGATCGAGACCGTCAAGAATGCGTGGAAGATCCCTGAGCTGCGCAAGAAACTGACCTTCGTCCTGTTCGCTATCGTTATTTTCCGTCTGGGTTTCGCCATTTATGTTCCCTTCGTGGATACTGAGAGCCTGGCTCTGCAGTTCTCCGCTCTGAACAATGGCAACCTGCTGGGCTACTTCAACACCCTGTCCGGTGGCGGTTTTGCTACCGCTTCCATCTTCGCCATGAGCATTTACCCCTACATCAACAGCTCGATTATCATCCAGCTGCTGCAGGTGGCAATCCCCGCTCTGGAGCGCCTCGCTAAGGAAGGCGGCGAAGAGGGCAAGAAGAAGATCCAGACCATCATCCGCGTCACCACTCTGGTGCTGGCTGCCATCATGGCCTTCGGTTATTACATCACCCTGAAGACCTACGGCGTCCTGACCCGCACCGATGCCTGGAGCGGAATCGTTATCATCATGACCATGATCGCCGGCTCCATGTTCGTCATGTGGCTGGGCGACCAGATCACTGAAAAGGGTATCGGCAACGGTATCTCTGTGATCCTGCTGGTCGGTATCGTCTCCCAGGGTATGCACGCTGTCACTACCGTGTTCAGCCTGGCCTGGTGGGCCATCCTGATCATCCTGGCTATCTGCCTGGGCATCATCGCTTTCATCGTCTTCATCACCGAAGCCGAGCGTCGTATCCCCGTGCAGTACGCCAAGCGCGTTGTTGGCCGTAAGCAGTACGGCGGCCAGAGCACCCACCTGCCCATGAAGGTGAATATGTCCGGCGTTATGCCCGTCATCTTCGCCTCCACCATCTGCGGTGTTCCCGCCACCATCGTTGGCTTCACTCAGCCTGCTCAGGGTACCTTCTGGTACAACCTGGCAAACGACTGGTTTGCTCCCGGCGCTCCCGCTTATATCATCATCTACGTCCTGCTGATCTTCGCCTTTGCTTACTTCTACTCCACCATTCAGTTCAACCCCATTGAGGTGGCCAACAACATGAAGAAGAACGGCGGCTTCATCCCCGGCTTCCGCCCCGGTAAGCCCACTTCCGACTTCATCGCAAAGGTTCTGAACAAGATCACCATGATGGGTGCTATCTTCCTGGCAATCATCGCTGCTCTGCCCCTGATCCTGTCCAACATCCCCTCTCTGGGTGCTCTGGGCATCGGCGGTACCACCACTCTGATTATGGTCAGCGTGTCTCTGGAGACCGTCCGCGCCATCGAGGGCGAAATGATGATGCGCCACTACAAGGGTTTCCTGGAATAAGAAAGGAAAAGGCCGTTTTATGAAACTCATCTTATTGGGTGCCCCCGGTGCCGGTAAAGGCACGCAATCTGATTTCATCAAAGCTGCGTTGAAGGTTCCCGTGATCTCCACGGGAAACCTTCTGCGCGAGGCCATCGCCCAGGGGACCGAGCTTGGTAAACAGGCAAAGTCCTATATGGACGGCGGTAAGCTGGTTCCCGATGAACTGATCATCGGTCTGGTGAAAGAAAAGCTGGCCTCTCACGACTGCGAGAACGGCGCCATCTTCGATGGTTTCCCCCGTACCGTGGCGCAGGCCGAGGTTCTTGACTCCATCGGCGGCATCGATGTGGCTCTGTCCATCGAAGTGCCCGATGAAGCCATCGTCCATCGTATGGCAGGCCGCCGTACCTGCCCCAAGTGCAACTCCACCTACCACATCGAGGGCAATCCTCCCAAGGTAGAGGGTGTTTGCGACAAATGCGGCGAAAAGCTGGGCATCCGTCATGACGACGATCCTGAAGTGGTGCTCCAGCGACTGCATGTTTATCACGATCAGACCGAGCCGGTCAAGCACCACTACGAAGCGATCGGTAAGCTTCGCTCTGTAGAGGGTCTCGGCACTGTGGAAGAGATCCGCAATCGGATCTTTGCCGCACTGGAGCTGAACGTATGATAAAGATCAAATCCCCCCATGAGATCAAGCTCATGGCGGAGGCGGGACAGATCGCCGAGCTGGCTCGTAGAGCCTGCGGCGAACTGGTCGCGCCGGGCATCACCACCCGCGAACTTGACAACGCTGCCCGTAAGGTCATCGAAGGTTTCGGCGCCAAGCCTTCCTTCCTTGGTTACGGCGGCTTCCCCGGTTCCATCTGCTGCTCCATCAATGACGAAGTCATTCATGGCATTCCGGGCAGCCGAAAGATCCGCGAAGGTGACATCGTCAAGATCGACGTGGGCGCGCACTATATGGGATACCATGGCGACTGCGCGGCTACTTTTGCTGCAGGCGCGATCTCTGAGGAGGCGCAAAAGCTCATCGAGGTGACCCGGCAGAGCTTCTATGAGGGCATCAAGTACGCCCGGGAGGGCTACAGAATTTCCGATATCTCCCGCGCCATTGACGAGTATACCGTGAAGAACGGTTTCTGGCAGGTTCGGGACTATGTCGGACACGGCGTCGGAAGTGCGCTGCACGAAGAGCCTGAAGTACCCAATTTCCTGGCACCCAACCGCGTGGGCAGAGGTCCCCGGTTGATCGCCGGAATGGTCATCGCCATCGAACCGATGGTGAATGTGGGCACTTATGAGGTGAAATGCTTATCCGATGGCTGGACAGTAAAAACAGTAGATGGAAGCTTGTCTTCCCACTACGAAAACACCGTCCTGATTACCAAGGACGAACCGGTCATCCTGACCGCCGATAAAGACGGAAAGCATGTTTAAACCAAGGAGGCTACTGGTATGGCGAAAGAAGACATGATCGAAGTTGAAGGTACCGTTATAGAGGCGCTGCCAAATGCGATGTTCAAAGTGGAGATTATGGGAGGTCATGTGATCAATGCACATATCTCCGGCAAGCTTCGCATGAATTTCATCAAAATTCTGCCCGGGGACAAGGTAACTGTCCAGATGTCCCCCTATGATCTGGAAAAGGGCAGGATCACCTGGCGCTCTAAGTAACAAAGAAGCAGAGAATTTAGGAGGAACTTAACCATGAAAGTTAAACCGTCCGTAAAACCCATCTGCGAAAAGTGCAAGATCATCCGCAGAAAAGGCCGCGTTATGGTCATCTGCGAGAATCCCAAGCATAAGCAGAAGCAGGGCTAAAAGAACACAGGAGGTAAAGTAAATGGCTCGTATTGCCGGTGTTGACCTTCCCCGCGAGAAGCGCGTGGAAATCGGCCTGACCTATATCTATGGTATCGGCCGCAAACTCAGCAACGATATCCTGAAAGAAACTGGTATCAATCCTGACACCCGTGTCAAGGATCTGACCGAAGACGAAGCTGCTAAGCTGCGTGAAGCCATCGAAAAAGATTACATCGTCGAGGGCGACCTGCGCCGTGATGTGGCTCTGAATATTAAGCGACTGGTCGAAATCGGTTCTTACCGTGGCCTGCGCCACCGCAAGGGTCTGCCCGTGCGTGGCCAGCGTTCCAAGACCAACGCTCGTACCCGCAAGGGTCCCAAGAAGACCATTGCTAATAAGAAGAAGTAAGGAGGGAAGAGAAAATGGCTAAGGTACAGGCTAAGAAGGGCGCTGCTGTCCGCACGAAGCGCCGTGAAAAGAAGAATATTGAAAAGGGCCAGGTCCATATCCGCTCTTCCTTCAATAACACCATCGTTACCATCACTGACCTGAAGGGCAACGCTATTTCTTGGGCTTCTTCCGGCGGCCAGGGTTTCCGTGGCAGCCGTAAGTCCACTCCCTTCGCCGCTCAGACTGCCGCTGAGGTTGCTTCCAAGGCTGCTATGGAGCACGGCCTGAAGACCGTTGAGGTCTATGTCCGTGGCCCCGGCGCCGGCCGTGAGGCTGCTATCCGCGCCCTGCAGGCTGCCGGTCTGGAAGTGGTCAGCATCAAGGACGTCACTCCCATTCCTCACAATGGCTGCCGTCCCCCCAAGAGAAGAAGAGTCTAATAGGAGGTAACGCAAAATGGCTAGATATAGAGATGCAGTTTGCCGCATCTGCCGTCGTGAGGGCGATAAGCTCTTCCTGAAGGGTGACAGATGCTATACTGATAAGTGCGCCATCGCCCGTCGTGGCTACGCTCCCGGCCAGCATGGCCAGGGCCGTAAGAAGATGAGCGAGTACGGCACCCAGCTGCGCGAGAAGCAGAAGGCTAAGCGCTACTATGGCCTGCTGGAGAACCAGTTCTATCATTACTTCGAGCTGGCTTCCAAGATGACCGGTAAGACCGGTGAGAACCTGCTGAAGGTTCTGGAGTCCCGTCTGGACAACGTGGTTTATCGCGCCGGCTTCGCTATGAGCCGTCCCGAGGCTCGTCAGCTGGTCTCCCACGGTCACTTCACCGTCAACGGCAAGGCTGTCAACATCCCCTCTTACATGGTTAAGGCCGGCGATGTGGTGGCTATCGTTGAAAAGAGCATGAGCTCTGATAAGATCAAGGGCGTTCTGGAGGCTAACGCTTCCCGTCCCGCGCTCAACTGGCTGAGCGTTGACAAGAATAAGGCCCAGGCCACTGTCGTCAACCTGCCTGAGCGCAGCGAGATCGATCTGCAGGTCGAAGAGCAGCTCATCGTTGAGTTGTACTCCAAGTAATCCTTGGATCTGCAAAATCTGGATCTTGTTAGCTTAAGCAGCGACTTTAACATAGGAGGGTAATGAATGATTGCAATTGAAAAGCCCAGTATTGAATGTGTCGAAGCGCTGGAAGACGGTTCTTACGGCAAGTTTGTTGTAGAGCCGCTGGAAATCGGTTATGGCACTACCCTCGGTAACTCCCTGCGCCGCATTCTGCTGTCCTCTTTGCCCGGCACTGCCGCCACTTCTATTAAGATTGATGGCGTGCAGCACGAGTTTTCCACCGTTCCCGGTGTGAAAGAGGATGTCACGGAGATCGTCCTGAACGTTAAGGGCATCATCGCCAAGCTGCATTGCGCTGGCGAAAAGACCGTGACCATTGAGGCGATGGGCGCTGGTGAAGTCACTGCCGGCGATATCCGCTGTGATAGCGAGATCGAAATACTGAACCCCGAGCTCCATATCGTCACGCTGATGGAGGACGCTAAGTTCAACATGGAGCTGACTTTCAATCACGGCCGCGGCTATGTGCCCGCCGAGAAGAACAAGCCCGCTCAGTCCATCATCGGTCTGATCCCCGTGGACTCCATCTACACTCCGATCCACAAGGTCAATTATGTAGTGGAGAACACCCGCGTGGGCAACATGACCAACTACGACAAGCTGACGCTGGAGGTCTATACCGATAAGACCATCACCGCCAAGGATGCCATCTCCCTGTCGGCCAAGATTCTGACCGACCATCTGAGTCTGTTCGTGGATCTGTCCGACGAGATCGGCTCCAAGGCCACCGTGGTGGAAAAGAGCGAAGCCACCCAGGATAAGGTTCTGGAGATGACCATCGAAGAGCTGGATCTCTCCGTCCGTTCCTTCAACTGTCTGAAGCGTGCCGGCATCAACACTGTGGCCGACTTGGTGAACACCACCGAGGAAGACATGATGAAGGTCCGCAACCTGGGCCGCAAGTCCTATGAAGAAGTCGTCAAGAAGATGGCTGACATGGGTCTGAATCTGGCAAAGGAAGAAAATAACTAAACCCAAAGAGGCAGGGCGGCGCTGCCAGCGCAGCGCCGAACCCCCGTCCTTACCGATAAGAGGAGGTAACACAAATGCCCGGAACCCGTAAGCTCGGCAGACCTACCGATCATCGCCGCGCCATGCTGCGTGCCATGGTCACCTATCTGCTGGAGAACGGCAAGATCGAGACCACCGTTACCAGAGCAAAAGAGGTGCGTCCCCTTGCTGAGAAGATGATCACCCTGGGTAAGAAAGGTGATCTGAACGCCAAGCGTGCTGCTATGACCTTTATCACCAAGGAAGACGTGGTCAAGAAGGTCTTCGACGAAATCGCCCCCAAGTATGCCGATCGTAACGGCGGTTATGTCCGCATCACCCGCATCGGTCCCCGTCGCGGCGACGGCGCCGAGATGGCTATCATCGAGCTGGTCTAATTAACCAACCGAACCAAAAGGGATTGCTACGCAAATGATGCTGCGTAGCAATCCCTTCTCTTTTATCAAATCGCATCCTCTGTTTTGTAGGGGTCGGCGTCCTCGACGACCCGAAAGGAGGCACATTCCATGCATATCGAAAACAACATCCTCAAGCACTATCTCCGCAACTGTTACTTTATCACCGGCACAGCCTATGCGGGCAAGTCCACCATGTGTGCCATGCTGGCGGAGAAGTACGGCATGGTTCATTACAGTGAAAACTACGGCATCCATGAAATGCGCACAGTGGCTGACCCCGTGTTGCAGCCCAACTTGTGTTATACCCAGCAGATGCCCTCCTGGGAGGCCTTTGTTACCCGTACACCGGAGGAGTATAATGCCTGGATCGAAGGCAGTGCCCGGGAAGTGAGCCAGTTTCAGGTGTTGGAGCTGATCAAAATGTCGGCAAACGGCAAAAAGATCATTGTGGACGCCAATCTGACCCTGGAAATGCTGCAGGAAGTCTCTGATTACAACCATGTAGCTGTCATGCTGTCTCCGCAGAACATTTCGGCAGAGCGATTTTTTGACCGTTCCGACGAGGACAAGCAGTTTTTGCTGTCGGTGATCGACGGCTGTCCCGATCCCCAGTGGGCAGAGGATAATTTCCGTGCCTGCATCGCCAAGGTCAACCGCCCGGAGGTGTATGAAGCCTTTGAAAACAGCGGCTTCGCCGTTTTCAAGCGGGATTTTGCCGCCGGCGACACCCGACAGGAGATGCTGGACAGGCTGGCAAAGCATTTTGGATTGGAATAATACTGTAGGGCGGGGGCTTGCTCCCGCCGTTTATTTATGCTATGATAAAACTCCAATTTCCACAAAAGGGGGTCATTCTGTGAAAAACATCATCACCATTCAGCACACCCAATCGGTGCATCACTTGAACGGCATGGTAGGTTCCTGGACCGACTGGGATCTGTCCGAACTGGGGCGGCAGCAGGCCGACAACATTGGCCGCAATCTGGTGGATTATGTGGGCGACGATAAGTTCGTCCTCTATTCTTCCGATCTGAAGCGCGCCGCCCAGACTGCCGAGGCGGTAGGCAAGCATCTGGGACTGACCCCCATTCTGCGTCCCGAGCTGCGGGAGGGCAATCTGGGCAAAGCCTGCGGCAAGTCGGTGCAGTGGCTGCGGGAGAACTTGGAACAGCCCGAAAAAACCGTGGATGATCGGTTGTTTTCCGATGGCGAAAGTCGCCGGGATATCTGGAACCGGCTGCTGCCTTTTTTCAACGAGATCATGGAAAACGACGAGGAAAACATCATTTTGGTGTCCCACGGCGGCCTTTTGAGTGTATTCAACACCATGTTTCAGGGATTGCCGGTGGAGAGTATGAACACCTGCGAACTGTGGGGTGGGGCAGGAAGTGTCTCACGAATGACCGTGAAGAACGATGGCAAGCGGATGATCCGCTGTATGGGCGACCTGTCTTTCCTCAAATGAAGACCAAGAATATGAAGCGCACCGACTGGCGTCGGCTGCTGGAAAAATCTTATGTCGTCCGGGACTGCGCCCCCTGGGGCTGTCCCGGTCGGGAGAGCATCCTGCGCATCCACAAGGTTTCCCAGCCTTTGTGGGTCAAGGAGGGCTATGGCCGCATCTGCATCGCCGATGCAGATCACAGCTGGGTGCAGGTAGCCTGCCAGGGTCAACCTTATTGGCTCACCGCCATGTTTGACCGAGAGGATCGGTTTCTGCAGATTTATTTTGACATTGCCCGTCCTCCCTGCTTTGCCGATCCCGACGATCCTACCTTTGAGGATCTCTATCTGGATGTGGTGCTGACCTCCGGGCTGGAGGTTGCCGTTCTGGATCGGGAGGAGTTGGACGAGGCGCTGAAAACCGGCGAAATTGACCGGGAGACCCGCGATTTTGCCCTTGCCGCCTGCGAAAAGCTGCTCCTCTGGCTGGAAGGCCACAAACAGGACATGGTAGAATATGTGACCCGGGTCTACCGGGAAATGAAATAAAAGCACCCGTTCGGGTGCTTTTTCTTATGCTTTCTTTCGCTTCACCAAGTAGAACCAAAAAGCAATGAGATATTCTGCGACATAGGCCAAGCCAAACAGGGTGTTAAATACATTCAATAGTGCTCTGCCCCGGTAGTACTCGTCCCAGGTCAGCACCTCTAAAAACTGCACTTCCCCGTTTTGGATGCTGTAGCGGATGTTCTGCACCGTTTCGTTGCGCCGTGTATAAGTTAGCACAACCTCTCCGTCTTCATATAGATACTCGGTCAAGGCTGAGATCACGTTGCCGTATTCGTCATAATAGGAAAAGAACTGATCGGATTGAGCCACCGGCTCGCTGTTCATGCCCGAATCGTATTCCACGTAGGACTCAATGTAAGTCTTGAAGCTCTCCACATCCTCAAAGGCCCGCCACTCGGCCAGGTCGTTGATGCCCATGAACTGGTTGAACCCCCACTGGCAGGCAAAGGTCATCGCAAGCAGGACAGTCAGGAGCAGGGCGCAGTTTCTCTGCCAGCGATGGTTGTGGGCAAAGTTGGTCTTTGGCGTGTAAACACCTCGCTTCACTAACTGCCCGTTGGTCAGCCACAGGATGCCGGCACACAAATTGAGTGCGGAAAAGCCGTAGGCGCTGCCATACCGCAGCCAGCTGCCGCCCAAAAGACCGGCGTAGCTGTCGTGTACCACCAAAATCAACGGCAGAGAGGCGGCAAAGAGCACGGCTGTCACCAGCCAGACGATTTCCGCCAGCCCAATGACCTGCCGTCGGAAATCACCGGTATCCTCCTCCTCCGCAATGGATAGAAAAGCATGGTTGACGAAGATGATCTGACAGGCCGCCGCCGCCAGATAAAAGACACAGCCCGCCAAAAGCCCCAGATAAGCCCGGTTGAAGCCGAAATTAAAGGCCATGGCAACGAGCAGACCCACCAGCGCCAGACACAGGGCGATCAGGCTACGAGTCTTGTATTTGGAAAGGCTCAGCTGCAGCAATCGCTGCCGCTGTTTTTCACCTTTGGGAGTGGGCGTGTTCTCGGGCGCTTCGACCTGTTGTTCGGGGGACTTGCGCTCGCCCCGCAGCAGCTCGTCGCAGGTGATGCCAAAGATCTCAGCGATCACGGGAATGGCAGACAGGTCGGGTGCACCGTCGTCCCGCTCCCAGCGGCTGACGGTTTTATCGGAAACATTGAGCTTTTCGGCAAGCTCCTTCTGGGTCATGCCGTTGGCCTTCCGCAGGGCAGCGATCAGGCTGCCGATGGTTTTTTTCTCCATGGGGGATCCTCCTCGGGTCTGTTTTCTGGCTTGATTCTACCCTTTTGCCGGAGAGAAAGCCACCCAACAGACCCGGAAATCACTCTCGAAATCCGAGAATTTCAGCTTTTCGGGCACGCTTTGTCCAGAAATTCCACCAGTGCCGCATAAACCCGCTCCCGATCCACCAAAAAGGACAGGCCGTGGCCTGCGTCCTCTACCAGCACCACGGATTTTTCGCAGTTAACGGCAGCGGCGGCACATTTTTCCGTCATCCAGCAGGGGACGAAGTCATCGGCCCGACCGTGGAGCAGCAGTAGGGGCAGTCGGTTATCCCGGATGGCCGCCACGGTAGAAGCGCCGTCGATGGAAAAGCCCGCCATGATCCGGCAGCAGATGTCTGCCCCCCAAAGCAAAAAGGTGGGCAGCTTGATGGAAGAGGTCATCACGCTGTGGAAGATCTCCCGGGGAGAGGTAAAGCCGCAGTCGGCAATGATACCCACCACATTTTTGGGCAGATCCAGTCCGGCAGCCATCAGCACCGATGCCGCGCCCATGGAGATGCCGTCCAGAATCACCGGGTGATCTTCGCCGTATTTCTGCAGCAGCCACAGGGCCCAGTCCCGCACATCCCGCCGCTCCCGGACGCCCATGGTGATGTACTCGCCCTCGCTTTGCAGATGTGCCCGCTGATCGATGACCAGCAGGTTGAAGCCCAGTTCATAATAGGGGCGCAGCGCGCAGCTGAAGTCCACATAGCCGCTGCCGCGGAAACCGTGGGCCAGCAGCAGAGTGCCCCGGGCGTTTTTTCCTTCGGGTTGTTCCAGCAGGTTTCCGTGGAGGCGGAGACCGTCAAAGCTCTCCATCCACACATCCTCTTTGGGCTGGGCAGGATACCACTTGCGCTCCCGGCGAATGGTTTCGGCGTGGTCATGGTTGCCGCCCATTTCCAGCTTGTCCAGAAAGCGTTCGCTGTTGTCGGGCTCCTTGTGGAGGAACTTATATACCAGCAGGGCGCAGAAGAGAAAATAGAGCACCAGCAGCAGGAACGCCACCCCTGCCAGCGTCCAAAACAAGGCACTCATGGGTTACAGACCCATGGCAAGGCCGTCCCGTCGAGGATCGGCTGCGCCCTCGATGGTGCCGTCGGGCAGGATGACGCACCCGTTGACGCTGCCCATGATCCGGTTCCAGTCGTCAAATGCTTTCACCGGATGACCCATCTTCTGCAGCTTTTCAATCACTTCGGCAGCGATGCGGCTCTCGTAAATCATCAGATCGGTCTGATCATCACCGATACGGGGAGAGCCGACGGCCTCCTCCAGCGGCATACCGTGGTCGATCATTTTGGAAATCACCTGCACCACCGAAGAGATGATGCGGATGCCGCCGGGACTGCCCAGCACGGCAAAGGGCTTGCCGTCCTTGAGGATAAAGGTGGGGGACATACAGGACAGGGGCACCTTGCCGCCTGCTACAGCATTGGCCGAGTTGGGATCAATGGAGAAGTCCTCCATTTCGTCGTTGAGCAAAAAGCCGGTACCCTCGGGCACCACACAGGAGCCAAAGAAATGGTTGATGGTACGGGTCACCGCCACCAGATTGCCCTCCTTGTCGGCAATGGAGAAGTGGGTGGTGGACATACTTTCGTGCTTCCAGGGATCACCGGCAGCAGGAGCCTGTGCACGGGAAAGATCCACCCGAGCCGCCAATTCTTTTGCATAGTCCTTGGACAGCAGACCACTCAGCGGCACCTGCACAAAGTTGGGATCGCCCATATAGGCCGCCCGGTCGGCATAACAAAGCTTGAACACCTCGGAGAACAGGTGGAGATACTCCACGCTGTTGACCTCCAGCGCGGAAATGTCGAAGTTTTCCAGTACATTGAGGATCTGGATCACGTGAGTGCCGCCCGAAGAGGGAGGCGGCGAAGAGATCAGTTCATAGCCCCGATAGGTGCCCCGCACCGGCTCCAGCACCCGGACAGTGAAGCCTTCCAGATCGGCGTGGGTCAGCACGCCGCCGTCCTTCTGCACCTGCGCAATGATCTTGTCGGCAATTTCCCCCTTGTAGAAGGCATCCTTGCCGCCCTCTGCGATCTTGTCCAGGGTGTCCGCCAGATCGGGGTTGCGCAAAATGCTGCCTACGGGATAAGGCTGACCATCCTGCAGATAGATCTTCCAGCCGTCGCCGTACTGCTTCAGCTGGGGGGCGTGCTCCTCCATGTCGGCGTGGAGCAGCGGGGTCACCACAAAGCCTTCCCGAGCCAGATCGGCGGCGGGAGAAATCACCTGCTTGGGGGTCATGGTGCCGTAATGCTCCAGCGCATAGAGCAGACCGGCCACCTCGCCGGGAACGGCTACCGCCTTGCCGCCGTACACGTTGGAAAGGGTTATATCCTCGTTGCTGCCGGGCGCTTTGGGAGTATACATGGCAGGGGAGGCGGCAGCAGGGGCATTTTCCCGGAAATCCAGAAAGACACAATTGCCGGTCTTGCCGTCCCGAATCATCATAAAGCCGCCGCCGCCGATACCGTTGGCATTGGGCTCGCAGACACCCATGGCAAAAGCCACAGCAACCGCCGCGTCGATGGCGTTGCCGCCCTGTGCCAGAATATCCCGTCCGATTTCGGTGGCCTCGGCACGGCCTGCCGATACCACGCCTGTCTTTCCGCAGCCGGTTCGGCCGGTGCGGATCATGTTGCCCTGTTCGTCAAAGGGTCGGAAGGTAGTCATATCTTAAACATCCTTTCTTTTTTCAGGATCAATGTAGCGTTCGTCGTAAAGTACCCGGGCGTGGGCCTGCTGCAACAGGGATTTTTCCAGCGTTTGACCAGTGATTTTGTCCACCTTTCGGCGGAAAACCTTGTTGTTTCGGTACCACTGCCCCATTTCCCGGGAAAAATACTCCTCTTCGCAGGAAATGTGCCAGACGTGTTCCATGGGTGCGGAGCAACGCAGCTCACCCCGGAGATACTGCCCGTCGCTGTGTACCAGCAGCTGGTAGGTATCGTCGGTGTCGTTGCGCAGGCGATAGTCCAGATAATTGTATAAAATGGAAGTACCCACCCCGAAGGGCACCTGCCGCCCGAAGTCGGGGAACAGGTCGTAGTCGTCGTGATGGTGCCGCTCGGTGATGGTCAGGTCAGAGTGGAGAGCCATCCAGTGAAGCAGGTTGGTGAATTGGCACATACCGCCGCCAATGCCTTCTTTCGGTACGCCATCGTGCAGCACCATCCCCGGGAGATAGCCCCGTTTTGCGGTGCATCGTCCCACCAGCCGCCAGAAGGAAAAGGTCTCGCCGGGGGCGATGAGGATGCCGTCCACGCAGGGAGCTGCCAGTCCCAGACTGACCGCCTTATTGTCCTGCAGCCGGGGGTCTACCTGTCCCAGTGTTCGGCGGATGAGGGAATTGTGGGCATAAATCAAGTGGGGCAACGGTTCTGTCTGCCGCTTGCAGGCAAATTTTGTGCCCGAGAGGGCATCTTTCACCTTGCGCTGGGCGATGTTTTTCTCCACTGCGATTTTGTAGGTCATCGGTGACCATTGAGAAAACCGCTTCATAGCGTCCCCTCCAGCAGTTTTGCAAACACCGGCGGGTCGGGTGCGGTAAAGGCCAGCGGTGCTCCCGTGGAGGGCTGGGTCAGGGTGATGGCGCAGGAGTGCAGCGCACAGCCCTTCATGCCCTCGATCTCCTGTCCGTACATAAAGTCACCACACAGGGGGTGTCCCAAATGGCTGAAATGCACCCGAATCTGGTGGGTGCGACCGGTTTCCAGCTGAATTTCCAGCAGCGTACGGTTGTTTTGCTCTCTGAGCACCCTGTAATGGGTCACCGCCCGCTGTCCGTCCTCCCGGACGGCCCGCTTGATGCCAAAGCCCTCGGCTCTGCCGATGGGCAGGTCGATGGTGCCGCTGACCGGCAGATCAACCCCCTCGCACACGGCGTGGTAGGTGCGGCGGATGCCGTCCTGCGCCAGAAGTTCTTCCAGCCGGTGGGCCGCAAGCTTGTTTTTGGCACAGGTCATCAGGCCGGAAGTGCCCCGATCCAGTCGGTTGATGGCACGGAAGGTGGGGTTCTGCCCGGTTTTGGTCAGATGGTACACCACCCGGTTGCCCAACGTGTCGCCGTCGTAATGTCCCGGGCTGGGATGCACCGCCAGACCGGCAGGTTTGTTGAGGATCATCAGGTCGCTGTCCTCATAGACGATGTCCAGTTCCCCCGCGATGGCCTCCACCCGCCGCTCCTTGCCGCTGTCGGGCTCCCGGAGGATGGACAGCACCTGTCCCGGCTGCACAGTGTGGCGCACGGTGACACGAACGTCGTCCAGCATAATGCCGTTTTCAGTGACCTTCAGCTGCCGCAGCAGGTTGGTGGAGACCCGAAACTCCCGCCGCAGCAGGGTCAGCACCTCCAGCCCCTGGTCTTCGGTTGTGCAGATGTATTGCAGCCGCTCTATGTCCATCACCTCCCGGCTTCTTAATATATAATCATAGCACGGCAGAAAACATTCTTCAAGAAAAAGAAGCCCGGTTGGGCTTCTTTCAAGTATCAGGGAAGATTCAGTGTTTTTTCGGCGAATACCCTGCCCGTTTGGTCGTAAACAGTCAGATCCACCTGAATGCTGCTTCCGAGAGGCAAAAACTGATGATAGTAGCCGAAAAGGCGAGAAATGACAACGCGATAATCGGGATATTCTGTTTTATCCAGATTCTCAAAGGCCAGCAGCCAACAGCTGTCGCCGCCCTTTTCTGCCCGTCCGGAAAAGGTTACGCCATCAATGGTCAGCGTTCCCGTGACCTGTGCCGCGGCCGGGTCGGTGCAGTACACCACCGCCGCCGGGTAACAATCCAGGTTGTCCTCGATGTTCACCTGCCAGGGCAGCAGTACCGCCGTCACCGGCTCTTCCAGCGGCACCGTCATGGGGCGTGCATTGCCCTCCCACCACAGCCCATCCCGCCAAAGCTCGGCGGCGTGCAGCCGGGTGTCGGTGCGGCTGACAGCCACGAAATAATCGGTGCCAAAGCCCCGCTCCGGGAAGTCGAACCGATGGGTCAGAAAGGTTCCCGGCTCCAGCAAGCACCGCCGCTCGATTTCCCGCAGAGCGCCTCGAGGAGAAAGATGGCGGGTGTTGTCCTCCATCCACAGGCAAAGGAGCATCAGTCCGATCAGCACAAGCAAAAAAGCCAGCCGCAGCCCTTTTGGAAGTCGTTTCCATTTAGTTTTCATAAACCACACCTCCGCTCAGGTCAACGGGCAGGATAAAGCTGATGTATTCGCCGCAATATTCCACTTCCAGCTGGGTGGGCGGCTGGTTGAACAACCCCCACAGGGTCACCGCGTCGCTGTACCCATTCACCAGCAGCTTTTGGTCGCTGTCGGATGCGTCGGGGGTCAGCTCCCAGTCGCCTTCACTGCGCAGTCGGAAGTGGTATCCCGGGCTTGCAGGCTCCAGCCAGAACCGCAAGGGGCGGAACTGCAGTTCCATATGGACGCTGTAGCAGGGGACACTGCTTTCCGGGCGGTAGGAAATGCTCAGCCGCCTTACCGAGACCTCATAATCTCCGGCCCGGACGGTGCGCTCCGGTTGGGCGATCATGCGCCACGCCACATTTCCGGGCAGCGGGTCGGTTTGATAAGGACGGTCCAGATAAGAGGGCTCAACGATTTCGGGTGTATCTCTTGTTACTCTTTGCCAGAACATTTCCAACCGACCCGAGGATAGGAAAACCACCCACACCGTCACCACTGCCAGCACAATAGCCGCTCTGCGGCACAGGGTCAGCAGCTTGGTCAAAATGGGCTGGTGTACCCGCCGCAGGTGTTTTGCCACCTCATTGGGGTCGCCCATGGCAAAGACCGCCTGCTGCTGTGCCTGACTGCGGGTCAGCCCGGTGGACAGCAGGGCTTCGGTATGGTCAAAAATATGGTCGGCAAGCTCCTGTTTGGCCTGCTCCCGCTCTTTGGGGGACACGATACCCGCCGTGGCGATGCGCAGCCATTCAGTGGTGCTGTAAAGGGACATAGACTCACCTCAATTCCGTGCGGGATATTCCTTGTAAACGGTGGACAGCGGTGCACCGCTGTCGTCGTATAAAACGGCCTCCAGAGAAATTCCAAAAGAAGACGGGTCGGGGTAGCCCAACAGATAACGACGCAGATCCATTTCCAGAACGTTCCAGGAAATGATATGGTCGTCCACCTCCAGCAGAAACAGATATAAGTCGTCCTGCTGCCAGCAAGGTTTTCCGGAAAAAGTCCATTGCTGGGCGCCATCGTTGTCCACCGTCAGGGTCACCCTGCCGTCGGCAGCCTGCGTACCGGGGGCATACAGCAGCGCCGCCCAGTGAAGGTCGGGCTCCTCTTTGCTGTCGGGCATTCCCCACGGAAGAAAGGTGAGGGCGGGCTCTGCTCCGGCTTTCAGCGAGAGCAAGCCGTTGCGCTGGTCGGTCGTTCCCCGCCACCACAGGCTGTTTTTTTGCAGCAAAGTCACATGGAGGCGGTCATCAGAAAGGCCGATGGACAGATGGCTGTCTTCCTTCTGGGGCAGCAAAGCCGTCAGCGCAGTCTGTTCATATTGATAATCCCGCTCCATCCGGCGCAGCTCCCGGGCAGCACTGAGCCGGGGGCAGCCAAGAAACTGCCAGTAAGACAGCGCCAAAAACAGCAGAGCACACAAAACCAGCGCCAGCTGCAGCCCTTTGGGCAGCTTAGGAAGGGGTCGCTTCATAGACCGTCCCTCCTTCCAGATCAATGCGCAGCGTAAAGGTATTCTCCGCATCGGTATAGGTCAAATCCACCCACCGGCTGTCGGTGGGAAAATCGGCAATGATGGCATGAACACAGGTGCGCCCGTCCCGGTACTGGTGGGCGTCGATCAGCTCGGTGCCATCATTCATCTGCGGCGTGGCGACCACACCCTGATCGTTCACCATGGTGAAGTTGCCCGGTACCCGGGGTCGCTGCCAGAAGTGTTCCGGCGTGATCTCCAGCTGGAGACACACCAGCCAGGGATGGCGGCTGCCGCCGATGTACCATCCCACTTGGCTGACGGCATAGCGGGAAATGGTGAACTGGCAGTTCCCCATCTGCACCTGCCGGAAAACATCCTTGCTTCGGCGGTAAGAGGCGGTGTGTTCCTCTGGCGGCACAGCGCTCAGCAGATCCTCCTGAGAAAGGCCGATGGAATTGATGTACGGCGTCTCATAGCAGTGGTCAGCCAGCTCCTCCAAAGGCTGGTTCACCCATGCATACAGCAGCCAGAGGATCAGGGCGCAGGCCAGCGCACCCTTGCACACCCGGAGGATCCAGGTCAAAATCGGCTGATGAACCTTCCGCAGCTGTCTGCTCACATCATGAGGGTCACCCATGGCTGAAATGGCCTGCTCTTCCGCCAATTCTTTGGAAAATCCCGCCGCTAAAAGGGCATCCATATGGTCTTCGATGTGGTCATACAGCTCATCATATACGGCAGATCGCTCTTTTCCGGATGCGATACCTTTGGTGGCGATATTCAGCCATTGAAAACGCGCCAGGTAATCCATAGCGCCCTTAGCCCAGCACCCGGCTGCGGCGCAGAACCTGCTCCACTGCCCCGGTGACCTTGTGATATTCGGCCTCCTGCGCCTCCAGCGTCCGCACGCCCTTAGGGGTCAGGCGATAATACTTCCGCGTCCGGCCGGAGGCGGCCTGTGCCGAATAGCTTTCCAGACAGCCCTCTCGCTCCAACTGGTGCAGTACCGGGTAGAGGGTGCCCTCCTTCAGCTCAAAAACGCCTTCGGAGCGCAGCGCCAGCTGAGAAATCATTTCATAGCCGTACTTGTCACCGTCCCGCAAAAGGCTCAGTACCAGCAAAGATGTACTTCCTGCCAATCCGTTTTTTTCCATGGTTTTGCCTCCTTTCAAAGATGCCTCGATGTTCTATGTATCTATCATACCTCGAACATCGAGGGTTGTCAATAGCCCCCAGTTTTGTTATACTGAGATTAAACTGGGATAGAATTTGTATTGTGATATAATCGTTCCGAAAAGGAGGAGTTCCATGAATATTCCCAAGAAAAAAGCCACCGTTGTGGGCAAAAGCAAGCTGCCCCTGTGCCTTGCGCTGACGGCTGCCTTTGCCGCCGTGTATTTCTATGTGGCGCTGCCTGCCATCAACCTGCACGACGAGAGCTTTTACACCTTTTTCCTGCTGTGCGTGGGCGTTTTCTGCGTGCTGACCCTGATCACCGGCGGCTTCACCCTCACCGAGGGCGAAGAACCCAACGAGGTGTTCCGCACCATCTGGAAGCGGTGCAAGTGGCCGCTGCTGGCCTGTCTGGTGCTGCTGCTGGTGCTGGTAGTGGGTACCCTGCTGGGCAGCGTGGTATTCCGAAGCGATGCCTATACTCAGCTGTTAGCCATCGAAAACGGTGATTTTGCCGCCGATGTTGCCGAGATTTCCTTTGACAAGGTGCCCATGCTGGACAAGGACTCTGCCGAACGGCTGGGCAGCCGCAAGCTGGGCGAGCTGGCCGACATGGTCTCTCAGTTTGAGGTGGCCAGCAACTACAACCAGATCAACTGGCAGGATACCCCCGTCCGTGTGGCCACCCTGCGCTACGGCGATCTGTTCAAATGGTTCAACAACAGAAAGGCCGGCCTGCCGGCCTATGTGCGGGTGGATATGGTGGAGCAAACCGCCGAGGTGGTGCGCCTGCCCGAGGGCATGAAATACACCACTTACGACCATTTTGGCCGTAATCTCTATCGTCATCTGCGGTTTTCTTACCCCACCTGGCTGTTTGACAGCCCCAATTTTGAGATCGACGAGGAGGGCAACCCCTGGTGGATCTGTCCCCGCATCGTCAAGACCATCGGCCTGTTCGGCGGCACCGATGTGCAGGGTGCCGTGCTGGTGGATGCCATCACCGGCGAAAGCACCTACTATGCCCCTGCTGATATCCCCGACTGGGTAGACCGGGTGTACGCCGCCGACCTGCTGATCCAGCAGTACAATTACTACGGTCAGTATCAGAGCGGCTTCCTCAACTCCATTTTTGGACAGAAGGGCTGTACCATCACCACCGAGGGCTACAATTACATCGCTCTTAACGACGACGTGTATGTGTATACCGGCGTGACCAGTCTGGGCGGTGACGAGAGCAACATCGGCTTCATTCTGGTGAACCAGCGCACCAAGGCGGCAAAATATTATCCCTGCGCCGGTGCCGAGGAATACTCGGCGGAAGAATCTGCCGAGGGCGTGGTGCAGCATCTGGGCTATGAGGCCACTTTCCCCCTGCTGCTCAATGTGGACGGCCAGCCTACCTACTTCATGTCTCTGAAGGATAACGCTGGTCTGGTGAAGATGTACGCCATGGTCAACGTGCAGAATTACAACGTGGTTGCCACCGGCAGCACCCTTCCCGAGTGCCAGAACAGCTATTCCAAGCTGCTGCGGCAGGAAGGTCTGTCCCAGGAGGCTGAAACCGGCGTGGAGGGCGTCATTGACGAGATCCGCACTGCCGTCATCGAGGGCAACAGCTGGTATTACTTCCGCCTGATCGGCGAAAGCCACTACTATGCCGTATCGGCGGCCCAGTGCGAAATCGCCGTCATTTTGAATAAGGGTGATAAGGTCATGATCCTGGACGCCGCACAGGAAGGAGACATCCGGACGGCCGGCACCATTCGACTGTCCTGACCGATCAAAGGGGGAAAATGTCGCAAAAAGTTCATGGATACTTTCTTGTTTTTCTCATAAAAATATGGTAGGCTAATCTTGTGAAGAATTTCACATTTCGTACCCATTTCAGAAAGGATCGACTATGAATATCTTGCTCTTCCTCACCCCCAAACAGGAAGTTACTCTGCTTTATGACGACTATACCATCGGTCAGGCGCTGCGCGCTATTGAGGCGGGCGGTCACCACGCCGTACCCATCATCCGCCGCTCCGGCGAATATGTGGGCACCATTACCGAGGGCGATCTGCTGTGGTATCTGCAAAAAAGCGGCCTGAGCTTTGCCGAGGTGGAAAAGCTGCCTCTCAATCTGGTGCCCCACAGCCGTGATAACCAGCCCCTGCTGGCCTCCATGGATCTGACCCATCTGCTGGAAAACTCCATGGTGCAGAATTTTGCTCCCGTGGTGGATGACCGGGGCATGTTCATCGGCATCATCACCCGAAAGCGGGTGCTCAGTCACTTGTGCCAGGAGATGAAGCTGCAGGCCTTTTTGAAAAGAGCATAACAAAAAACCGGAGTCAAACGACTCCGGTTTTCCATTTTTGTCAGCTTACAGCAGGGCGGCGAACAACGGTGCCGCAACCACCGTCATCAGACCGGCTACCGCAATGGAAAGGCCGCTCATAGCGCCCTCCACCTCGCCGATCTCCAGCGCCTTGGAGGTACCCAGGGCATGAGAGGCAGTGCCGATGGCCAATCCCTTTGCCACCGGCTCGGTGATGCGGAACAGGCGACACAGGAAGACCGCCAGACAGTTGCCCAAAATGCCGGTGACCACGATGGAGGTCACCGTGATGGCGGCAACGCCGCCCAGCTCGGTGGACAGGCTCATGCCGATGGCAGTGGTCACCGACTTGGGCAGCAGGGTGACGTAATCGGTGTGGCTCAGGCCAAACAGGATGCTCAGACCAGCGATGGAAAGGCCGGAGGTCAAAACGCCGGAGAAAATACCCAGCAAAATGGCCTTCATGTGCTTTTTCAGCTTGTCCAGCTGACGGTACAGGGGGATCGCCAGACTGACGGTGGCGGGGGTCAGCAGATAGCTGATGTACTTTGCGCCCTCGTAATAGGTGTCGTAGTCAATGCCGCACAGCAACAGCACCGGGATGATGATGATCAGCGACAGCAACAGGGGATTGGTCAGGGGACTTTTGAACCGCTTGTTGATCGCCAGACCCAGAAGATAGGCGCCCAGCGTGAGAAACAGGCCAAAGGTGGTGCAGTTCTGAATGAGCTCGGTCATTTTTTCCCCTCCTTTTCCCGTTTCAGCAGAAACTGGGTGACCCGTCCGGTAACGGCGAAGGTGGTCAGCAGACCCACAAAGTTGATGACCAGAAAAGGCAGCAGAATGGCGCGCAGCGCCTCCAGCTGGTTCATCAGTGCCACCGCTGCAGGAATGAACATGGGGGACATAATGCCGATGAGGAAATCGGCCACTGTTTCCACCTGTTCCAGCTTGACAGCGCCGCACATCAGCGCCAGCAGCATGAACACCAGACCGTAAACGCTGGCAGGAATGGGCAGGGGCAGCAGAAACCGTACCAGTTCGCCCAGCAGGCAAATGCCTAAAATGATGGTAAATTGCTTGAGATATTTCACAAAACGGCCTCCTTTTGTGGATTTATGCCGGGATTTTGGTCTTTTTTCGCAGCCAGAGGAAGTATCCGGCGCAAATGATGATGGACAGCAGTGATGCCGCCGGGGCAGCCAGACCCATGTGCAGCAGAGAAGCGCCGGGCAGGCGGCTCATGACCAGTGTCACCGGGATGCGCACCGCAAAGGTGGCGATCACATTGTGGATCATGGAGATCACGGCGTTGCCGCAGCCGCTGAAATAGTTGTTGAAGCTGAACACAAAGGACACCAGAATGCAGTCCACGGAATAGGTGCGCATATACAGTCCCGCCGCCCGGATGACCTGCCCATCGGTGGTGAAAATGGCAGGCAGCACTTCGGGGAACAGGTTGGCAAAGCCACAGACCAACAGGCCAAAGGCCAGCGAGAAAACAATGCTCCACTTGAGGGACTGGAGGGCGCGCTCCGGCTTGCCTGCGCCGATGTTCTGAGCGGTCATGGCCGCCACCGCCGCCGCAAAAGCGTCGGGAGGCAGGAAGGCGAATGCCATGATTTTTTCGGTGACACCCACCGCTGCCGAGGCGATGAGACCCATGGTGTTGATGATGGCGGTGATGATCAGGAAGGACAGATGCACACTGGTGCTCTGCAGCGCCAGCGGCGCGCCCACCTTGAGGATGCGCTTTGCGGAATGTCCGTCCAGCCGCAGGTGGCGGCGGGTAAAGGGGAAGGAAAACCCGGTCTTGCACATCCAAACCAGTGCCGCAAGGAAGCTCAATCCCTGTGCGGCAACGGTGGCGATGGCGGCGCCGGTGGCGCCCATCTTCAGGCCGCCCACCAGCACAAAGTCGGCCACAATGTTAATGACGGTAGCCAGTGCTACGAAATAAACCGGGGTCTTGCTGTCGCCCAGACCGCGGAAAATACCGCTGAGGGCGTTATAGCCGATGATAAAGGGCAGACCCAGCGAGCAGGTGAACACATAATCCCGGGTGTCGGCCACCGCCTCAGGAGGCGTCTGCATGAGGGCAACTCCTGCGTCGGTGCCCAGAAGCATCAGCGGTGTGAGAAGCAGGGCAAACAGACCGAAGAGCACCGTCATAGTGCCGATGGCGGTGGCGGCGCCCTCGTCATTTTTCTGTCCGATGCAGTTGCCGATGAGCACCGTACCGCCCATGGAAAGGGATAGAATCAGCATGGTCACCGTGCTCATGATCTGAGAGCCGATGGATACGCCGGAAACCGCCGCCGCACCGGCGTATTGACCCACCACAAACAGGTCGGCCGCGCCGTACAGCGATTGCAGCAGGCTGGATAACATAAAGGGCAGTGCAAACCGCACCAGTGTGGGCGCGACCCTGCCCTCGGTCAAAGAAAAGGCTTTCATAGAGGTTCCTGACTTTCCTGCCCGTTGCGTTCCGGGCAAACTTATGGTAAACTAAAATTGTTATAATGCCATATCTAATTTATTATACAGCAAATCTGCAATTTTGCAACAAAAGGCATCTGACCTTGTAATATTTTCTTAAATTGGCACTTTAAATAGGGTCAGAAATTGGTATGATAAAGACAGAATCCCAAAATAAGGAGCTGTCCTGCCATGCACAATCAAAACAAACCCATGGAAAAGCTGATCCTGGCCGCCATGTTTGCCGCACTGTCCTGTGTGGCCACCATGATGATCCAGATCCCCGCCCCCACCGGATACGTCAATCTGGGCGATGCCTTTGTCCTTTTGGCTGGCTTTTGTCTGGGTCCGGTGTACGGCTTTGTGGCCGGTGGTCTGGGCCCGGCCTTGGCTGACCTGCTGCTGGGCTATCCCATGTACGCCCCCGGTACCTTTGTAGTCAAGGGCCTGGTGGCCGTCATCGCCAGCCTGCTGCTGCTGGTCTATTATAAACTGGGAAAGGCGCCCTCTGTTTCCCGTCTGCTGGTGTGCACCATCCCGGCAGAGGTCTTTATGGCTCTGGGCTACTTTGCTTATGAAACGGTCATCCTCAAGGTGGGCGCCGGCGCTGCCGCCGCCATTCCTGCCAATCTGATGCAGGGCCTTGTGGGTGTGGCTGCCTCCACGGCGCTGTTCCGGCTGCTGTACAAGGTGCCGGCCCTGCGCGAACGATTCTGGAAAGGTTGAGAACAATGTACGAAGAAATTACCAAACAGGCAAATACCGTCGTCACCGAACTGCTGGAGCAGGCCAAGCTGAAGCCCGGCTCCCTGCTGGTCATCGGCTGCTCCTCCAGCGAGATGGTGGGTCAGCGCATCGGCAAGGGCTCTTCTATGGAGGCCGCTCAGGCCGCCTTCAAGGGCATTTATCCCGTGCTGCAGGAGAATGGCATCCATCTGGCTGTCCAGTGCTGCGAGCATCTGAACCGTTCTCTCATCATGGAGCGTGCCGTGGCCGAAGCCCGCGGCTATGAGATCGTCAACGTCAAGCCCCAGCCCCATGCCGGCGGCTCCTTTGCCGTCACCGCATGGAACACCTTCTCCGATCCCGTGGCAGTGGAGACCATCGTTGCCGACGCCGGCATCGACATCGGCAGCACCCTCATTGGTATGCACCTGCGCCGGGTGGCCGTCCCCGTCCGCACCAGCATCAAGTACATCGGCGAAGCCGTGGTGGTGTGCGCCCGCACCCGTGCCAAGTATGTGGGCGGCCCCCGGGCCATCTATCAGGACGTGTAATGATGGCACAGGCCTTTGATGCCCGCCGGATGGCGGAGGCGGTGGCGGAAGTCCGCTATCGCATGGAACAGGCCGCAAAAGCCGCCGGCCGCGATCCCGGCGAGATTTTGCTGTGCGCCGTCTGCAAGACCCGTACCCCCGAAACCATCCGGGACAGTGCCGCCCTGCCGGTGGATCTGTTCGGCGAAAACCATATGCAGGAGCTGGTAGTCAACTATGAAGCCAGCGCTTATCTGGACAAGCCGGTGCATTTCATCGGTCACCTGCAGACCAATAAGGTGAAAAAAGTGGTGGGCAAAGCCCATATTATCCAGAGTGTGGACAGCCTGCGCCTGCTGGAGGCCATCGACAAGGAGGCTGGCAAGCAGAATCTGCGGCAGGACATCCTGCTGGAGCTGAACATCGGCGAAGAGGCCACCAAAACCGGTGCCGCTGCCGACGATCTGTGGCCCATGTTGGAGCGTGCCGCCGGACTGGAGCACGTCCATGTCCGGGGTCTGATGGCCATTCCCCCTGCCTTTGACAACGGCCCCGAGAGCCGCCGGTATTTTGCCATGCTGCGGGAGCTGATGGAGCAGGCCAGGGCGCGGCATTATGAAAATGCCGACCTTGACATCCTGTCCATGGGCATGAGCGGCAGCTATGAAGCCGCCATTTTAGAGGGTGCCACCCTGGTGCGCGTGGGTACCGCCATTTATGGCGAGCGGTATTATCCCAATCGTGTCTGACCCCAAAGAGCCGAGCCTTGCTCGGCTCTTTTTTACGTAAAAAATGGGAGCGCCCTTCGGAGCGCTCCCGTTTCCAAAAAATCATTTACTTTTTCATTGCAAGGGCTTTCTTTGCCTTTTCGGCAATGACCTCGGGGCTGAGACCGAAGGCCTTCAGCGCCAGAGGAGCCTTACCACTGCGACCGAACTCGTCGTTCACGCCGTGGCGCACCACGGGAACGGGGCAGTTCTCGCTGCAGAACTCGGCAACGGCAGCGCCCAGACCGCCGATGATGTTGTGCTCTTCGGTGACCACGATGGCGCCGGTCTCTTCGGCGGCCTTCTTGATGATGTCGCCGTCCAGAGGCTTGATGGTGTGCATATCCACCACACGGGCAGAGATGCCCTCAGCGGCCAGCTGTTCGGCGGCGGTCAGCGCCATCTGCACCATCATGCCGTTGGCGATGATGGTCACGTCGGTGCCCTCGCGCAGCTGGATGCCCTTGCCCAGCTCGAACTTGTAGCCGGGGATGGTGTCGGTGACGGTCTCCACAGCCAGACGACCCAGACGCATATAAGCAGGGCCTTCATAGTGGATCAGTGCCTCCACAGCCTGACGCATTTCGTTGGCGTCGCAGGGGCACAAAACGGTCATGCCGGGGATAACGCGCATGATGGCGAAGTCCTCGATGCACTGATGGGTAGCGCCGTCCTCACCCACGGAGATACCGCCGTGGGAGCCCACCACCTTGACGTTCAGACCGGGATAGCAGATGGAGTTGCGGATCTGCTCCCAGGAACGGCCGGCGGCGAACATGGCGAAGGTGTTGGTAAAGGGCTTGTAGCCGCAGGCGGCCATACCGGCTGCCACACCCTGCATATTGGACTCGGCAATGCCCATGTCAAAGAAACGGTCGGGGTGGGCTTCCAGGAAGAATTTGCTCATGGTTGCTCCAGCCAGGTCGGCGTCAAAGCAAACCACCTCGGGATACTGATTGGCGAGCTCGGCCAGTGCCTGACCGTAAGCGTTTCTGGTTGCGATTTTCTCTCCCATGTTTTAGCCCTCCAGTGCGGCGATGGCCGCTTCCAATTCTGCCTTAGCCTGTGCAAACTGTTCGTCGTTGGGTGCCTTGCCGTGCCAGCCGGCGTTGTTTTCCATGTAGGAAACGCCCTTGCCCTTGACAGTCTTGGCAAGGATGACGGTGGGCTGACCCTTGGTGGCCTTTGCCTCGGCAAAGGCGGCTTCGATGGCGTCGAAGTCGTGACCGTCGATGGTGATGACGTGTGCGCCGAAAGCGCGGAACTTGTCATCCAGCGGCTCGGTGGGCATAACGTCGCAGGTTTTGCCGTCGATCTGCAGACCGTTCACGTCCACGATGGCGCACAGGTTGTCCAGATGATACTTGTTGGCGGCCATAAAGGCTTCCCACACCTGACCCTCGGCAACCTCGCCGTCGCCCAGCATAGCATAGACACGATAATCCTTGTTGCCCAGCTTACCGGCCAGCGCCATACCGACGGCGGTGGAGATGCCCTGACCCAGAGAGCCGGTGGACATATCGACACCGGGAACGTGCTTCATTTCCACGTGGCCGGACATATGACCGTCGATGCGGCGGAACATCTTCAGCTCTTCCACGGGGAAGAAGCCGCGCAGTGCCAACGTGGGATAGACGGCGGGAGAGCAGTGACCCTTACTCATGACGAAGCGGTCACGCTCGGGATCACGGGGGTTGGCGGGATCGATCTTCATCTCGTTGAAATAAAGAGCGGTCAGAACATCCAGACAGCTCAGAGAACCACCGGGATGGCCGGAGGCGGCCTCGTAGACCATCTGAACGGCAAGGAGGCGGGCTTTGGTGGCAGTCAGCGCCAGCGTTTTCTTGTCAGTTTTCATGTCATCGTTCCTTTGCATTTCATAATTCAATCAGCGGAAAGCACATTATTACATTTATTATACTTCTTTCGACAATATTTGTCCATGGTTTTTCGTGTTTCTCAAGGGGTCTTTATAGCGGATTGAGCATAAAGAATTCCCGAATCAAAGGCCGCAGGGCAACAACCGAAAAAACGAGCGGCACCCCGGAACATCCAATAACGGGCATACCGTTGCAGAGCAGGCAAAGTGCGCCGCAGATGGGAGAGGCTACCAGAATGGGGACACCCTTATAAACCGCAATGGCCAGTGCGATCAGCAAAAGTAAGGTGCATCCGATACCAAATGCCTGAATCATGATCAAAAATCTCCTTTTATTCAGTAGTTCGACAGCCTTATGGTAAACTATCCAAATACTAAATACAAGTTCGATTTTTGCATGATTATTTATTCAAAAATCCAATAAGAAATTCAATGAACTTTCGCACTTCTGTACTCTGATACTGTTTATCCCAAATCAGGGACGAAAGCACCTTGATCCGCGGTTCCAGTCTGCAGCACACCACGTCATCATCCGAAGGATAAGGTATCTGCCGCTTGATATAGATGGCGCGACCCATTCCCTTTTTTACCATGACAGCCGCGTTGGAGTAGAAGCTGCTGCTGCCCGCAACCTTCAGGGTGGCGGCATATTCGCCGAACCAGCTCAGAACGATGTTGGCAGCGCCTTCCCGATAGGGAAGGATGATTCGGCTTCCGGCAAGATCTTTGGGCGTGATGTACTCTTTATGGACGAGGGGATCATCCTGCTTCATGCAGCACACCCACTCCTCTTCCACGGGAAACCGCATGAAATTGTATTTTTCAAAGAAGATGGGCTCCATCACCAGCGCAAGCTCCAGTTGACCGTGATCCATCATTTCCACCGACTTGTCGGCGTTCATGGAGATCAGATGAAAGGACACCCGGGGATGGATCTCCGAAAAAGCCGCGATGGCATCGCTCAGCATATCCATGGATGCCAGCTCGCCGCAGCCGATCCGGATCTTGCCTTCGATGTTCTCACCGGTAAGGTCGGTTTTCATTTCCTGATAAAGAGACAGGATTTCTGCGGCTTTTCTCTGTACGATCATTCCTGCATCGGTCAGCTTCAGTTTTCTGGTGTCGCGTACAAACAGCTTTGCCCCCAGCTCTTTCTCCATGCTTGCAAGCTGCTGACTCAGCGCCGGCTGTGAGATGTGCATCTTTTCCGCAGCAAGCGAGATAGACTCTTCTCTGGAGATGGCAATGAAATTTTCAAGTGTTTCAATTCTCATCGGATTTCTCCTTTCCGTAGATCCTATATCTATAATATATATAATATAACAAAATAGAAAAAACGCCATCCCAGATTTATAATAATTTTCCCTTATAGAATATTGGCCTTGTTATATAAAAGGATTGCGTTCTGACCAATCGCTTTCTGTTGTCCCGCTGACCGAAAAGAACAGCCTAAACCCGTCTAAACCGGAATACTTCTGTCTATATCGAAAACGTGAAAACATGAGAAAAAAGCCTCGCCATCCTAAGATGACGAGGCTTTCCTAGTGGTTGCGGAGGCAGGATTCCCAATTCACCCCACAAAAACTGCGTTTTTGCAGGGACCCCGTTCGATCCAATAGGCGGTTCAAATCCTGCCAGATAAAAAGAAAAACAGCCGCCATAGGCGACTGTTTTTAGTGAAAGTAGTGACCTATTTTGATACCATGTGCACATACCTGCCGACCTTTCGTTAAAAGGTATGAGGAAACGTTAAAAGATGCACATACCATAAAAATGTAGGCTTTGGTCATTGTGTTGAAAAACGGTTGGGGCTGTGGTATACTTTAATGTGTATTATTGTATCTAAGTCTGCTTTGCATGCAGGCCTTTTGTGTATTGATTTCTTCAGAAAAGGAGATGTTTGTCGTGAGGAAAAAATCAAACCGTGTTTTCAGTATCCTTTTAACGCTGGTGATGCTGCTGGGCATGTTGCCTGCCCCTGCGCAGGCGGCATCTGCGGCATTTACAGCCCAGCCCCAGAGCGGAACAACCAATATCGGGGAAGAATATGCCTTCAATTGGGCCAACGGCCAAACTCCGGTGTCCCTGAAACTGCAGATCGCAAACTTAGCCAACAGCGAAGACCCTTGGGAGGACCTCCAGACCCTGTCCGGCACTTCCGGCACGGTTGGTTACCGGCCCAATTCGGACCCAAGTGATCCGGATGCGAAGATCTACGTCAGAGACGGTAACAGCGCTTACCGCATCGTCGCCCTCGTTGTCGACAGACTACTCGGGGTCGTTGAAGTGCCCAGTGATACCTTTGTGGTCACGTGGACTGCGAACATCACCTTTGACGCCAACGGCGGCACAGGCACCATGGAATCCGCAACCTGCAATGTGGGCAGTCAATATATCCTGCCGGAGTGCACCTTTACCGCGCCTGCTGGAAAGATGTTTGATTGTTGGAGCGTCGGCGGCAGCAAAAAGACGGCTGGCAGCAAAGTCACAGTTCCTGTCAACACCACCGTGAAAGCTCAATGGGAAGATATCCCGACTTCCATCACTATTACCATCAAGGACGGCATTGCCAGTTGGACTCAGATTCCTGATGCGGATGAGTATCTGTGCAAGGTTTCAAACACGATGTATGTAGCCAGGGTCATGCCCAGCGAGACTTTCGATGTGGATGCGTGGATCAAAGAGCACCTTGACTTTAGCGGCTCCTATACGTTAACGGTTCGTGCATGCAAGGACAGCGAGGTCCTCATGGAGTCAGAAATCGAATACGAATACACCACGACGCACACCCACCTCTGGTCGACAGATTGGAGCTGCGATGATACCCATCACTGGCGGGAGTGCATCGCCGATGGTTGCGGAATTAAGAGCATCTACTATTTGGGGACCATCGGACGCCATGAGTACTCCTCCGATGGCATTTGTATTTATTGCGGAAAAACAAGCGCTGCCTGGCTCGATTCGCCCACCATCACCATCAAGGACGGCGTTGCCAGCTGGACTCAGGTTGAGGGCGCAACGAAATACAAATGGTGGCTGAAAACCGTCAACGGTTTGGGAGAGGTCACCAATTGGGTTGAACCCGGAGATACTCTGGATCTGAATGAAATGCTTTCTTTTCTCGACAGGGAAGGAGGCACCTATCTCTTCTCGGTTCAGCCATTCGCCGATGAATATACCCCCTTGTCCGCAAAGGCGGTGGTGGAATACGAATACATCCGTCACTACGAGGTGACCTTTGATGGAAACGGGGGCAGTGGCGGCATGAAGACTGTGTACGGCATTCGCGGCCAATACACCCTGCCGGAGTCTACTGCCTTCACCGCGCCTTCCGGCAAACAGTTCAAAGCGTGGAGCGTAAACGGCAAAGAATATGCTCCTGGTGATACCATCACCGTCTCTGCAGACACCACCGTGACCGCCATTTGGACAGAGCCTATCATCACCATCACCATCGAGGACGGCGTTGCCAGCTGGACTCAGATTCCCAGCGCGGATAGATATAAATGGCGTCTTACAAACGGCGCAGGCTGGGAAAGCGGAGGCTGGGCCGATCCCGATGAAACCTTTGATCTGGATGCCTGCATTGCAGAATGGGGCAAGGCACGCGGCACCTATACGTTTAGGGTCACGCCATACAGCGGAGAAGAGCCCATCACGGAAACCTCGGAAATTTACTATGAATACACCACGACCCATGTTCACTCCTGGGCAACGAATTGGACTACAACCAAAGTCTTACACTATCGCAAATGTACGGCTGACGGCTGCGGCATTCTCCATGCCGAAGCATGCGAAGGCTACGGCTTCCATACTTTCAATGACGGCATCTGCCCGGTATGCGGCTATGTATCCGCTTTGGAAAAACTTACCCTCACGATCGAAGTCGTCACAATCGATCGCAACGAGTTCGACATTGCCAGCTGGACCCAGGTTCCCGGCGCAACGCATTACTTCTTTTCTATTGATGCAGCGGAAGCTATCCACTACTATCCCGGCGATACCGTTGAACTGGGTGAATTGTTTGCCAAGCGGGGTAAGAGTACCGACTACTATACGATCAGAGTCACGGCATACAACGGCAGTGAGGTCATTTCCGAAACAGGAACGGCGGAATATTACTATAACCATCACTACGCTGTGACCTTTGATGCAAACGGAGGCAGCGGCACCATGAAGACTGTGTACACGCTGGCTTTATACTACCTGCCGGAGTGCACTTTTACCCCGCCTGCAAACAAACAGTTCAAGTGCTGGATGGTTGACGGCGAGGAGTATACGGTTGGCGATGATTGGATCAGCGTGTGGGATGATAAGACCGTAAAGGCGGTCTGGGAAGATGCCCCGCCCCGCTTTATCACGCCGCCCCAAAGCGGAACAGCGGAAAAAACGGAGGAATACATCTTCAGCTGGGAACTGGACCGGGCTGACACGCGCGTTGTGTTGATGGTTTATAACCCAAGTAGCGGGAATTGGATGACCGGTGGCACACTGACAGGAGAAACTTCTTACACGGTTAAATATTGGGGAGAAGACCTTTGCGTTGACGGCAAGACCCGGTTTAAGCTCTGTGCAACGCGGAACGGAAAAACCACCGAGAGTGAGTTTACCGTCACTTGGCTGGGACCCTTAGCTTTTACCAAGCCGCCTCAAAGCGGCACAGCGGAAAAAACGGAGGAATACACCTTCGATTGGGAACTGAACCGGCCTGCTGATGACATTGTGTTGAAGGTTTATAACCCAAATAGCGGGAATTGGATGATCGGCGACAGACTGACAGAAGAAACTTCTTACACGGTCAGATATTGGGGAGAAGACCTTTGCGTTGACGGAAAGACCCGGTTCAAGCTCTGTGCAACGCTGAACGGAAACACCATTGAAAGTGAGTTTGCGGTCTTGTGGGCGGATGGACCTCTCAGCGGTACCGTTACAGTCAAAGACGGCGCCGCGACTGCCAGTGTGATCGTGGCAGACCTTTCCGCCGACGAGGCCACCCTGCTGGTGGCCCAGTATCGCGGCGGTCAGATGGTAGATGTTAAGCTGATTACCATTGAAGCTGACAGAATCTATCAGCCGACAGGCACTTTCAGACACCAGCCCGGTGACCATTATCGGGCATTTCTGGTGGACGCAGAAACCTACGCCCCGCTGTGCGCTGCAGCACCGTTGTCGGAGTAAAACGTGCTGCACAGCAGGGAAACGTTAAATGATGCACATACCTGCTGAAAAAATGCACATACCACCGACCTGTCGTTAAAAGATAAGGTCAAACAAAAACAAAACAAGGCTCTGAGATTGTGAAAACTCACATCCTCAGAGCCTTGTTTCGTTGAATCGTATCGGAAAACCTTGCAAATCAAGGCTTTTGCAAAAAGAAACTGCACACCCACTCTGATACGCATTGTATCAAAATGGGTGTGCAGTTATGGTTGCGGAGGCAGGATTTGAACCTACGACCTCCGGGTTATGAGCAATTGATCCCAGGCTCCAAACCCGGAGGACAGCGATCACAAAGCGGGGTTTTGGCCAGCGCTGCGCTGACCATTCGCTGACGAGCAAGCACAAGATAGTTTTACATTTAAAATGCAAGAATTGTCCTTGAAAATATAGCATACGTGCTCAATTATTTTAACACAATCACTTACAATAAACTTTGCAGCCTGTACACATTCATTGTAGTTAGGAACATTACTCTTTCTCACGCCGAAAATGTAGTATAAAAGAAATCCATATAATACTATCCAAATCAAGTATTGTCCGCTGAGAAGCTCCACAACTCCAGAAGCACTGAAAGATCCAGCTCAGTGATACCGATATCAGAGCAGGAAAGTTCATACAGATAGGGATTGGTAGAGAGATCCAGCTTTATGATGTCAGTTCCAGCGCAGTGCAGCTGGGTCAGATAGGGAAGGGCGGAAAGATCCAGTCCCGTGATACCTGTGCCGGAGCAAAGCAGATATTTCAGATTGGTAAGTGCCGAGGTATTCAGCTCCGTAACACCTGTGTCAGAGCTATCCAGATTTGTTAGATTGGTAAGCGTCGAGACATTCAGCTCTGTGATACCCGTGTCCGTGCAATTTAGAGTTACGGTTTTTACAGCCGTCCGGTTATTAAGCGCTTACCAATATACATTACAAAGGCTTCTCGTACTACAAAAAGAAAAAGGGAGCGGTCCACATTTGTTTTGTAGACCGCTCCCATCATTCGTTTGGAAGGCTTTTAATTAAAACGCATAGGACCAAACTTCCATCAGGGGGGCATATGTTGTCGGATTCAGAACGAAGGCCCTAACCTCGGTTACCTGATCGCTTTCGCTAAAGGTCACCGTCAGAGGCAGCGCCTCGGCTGCGGACACTGCATCGCTTGTCATGCTGCAGGCGATCATCTGTCCCTGGCTGTTATATGCCGCAAGGATGTACTGCACATTCACCTGCGCATCAGAGTTGTTGGTAAGCGTAACAGATACCGATGTATTGGAAGTTGCGGTGGCTGCCATCTGATACTTGGGTTTTTCCACTTCACCGGTAGATACCATGCCGATGTTGACGTCGGTCTGCACCGGCGGCACGGTCATCCAGTGGCTCCAGACGGTTTCATAGCCATCCAGCTCATACTTCACGCGCCACCAGCCTTCGGGCACATCCCAGGCATACTTACCCTGGGCATCGGTCATCATGGGATTGATCTGATCCCACTCGCCGGCATCCCACAAGGTACCGTACTCGTCATCTGCAGGTGTCGTCTCCCACAAGGTATCATCACCCAGGTATTCGATCCAGTAGGCAGTCGTCTTAACGCCTTCCAGCCGTTCACCGGTCTCCGCATCATACACATAACCACTGGGGTCGATCTTCCAGCGGAAGAGGAAGCTAAATCCGTCGCTTTCCTTGGCGTCCAGAAATCCAAACTGACTCAGAATATCGTCTGCGTACATTTCATTCTGCAGTGCGATCAGCGGCAGGATCATACTTGCGGGGAAGGGGATGGCGATTCCCGCAGCTGCCAGAATGACCGGTAGGGACATTGCAGCAAGGGTACCATAGTTTGCCTTTTTGGCGTTTTCGAGTTTCTGCAGTGCGGCAGCTTTATCGGAGGGACTCATAGAGGAAGCGTGAATCGCACGTTCTGCCTCATCAAGCGATACCCGTCGGTTATCCCACTTGACCAGGTCATTGACCGTACTGAACACATCCGCATAAGCAAATGCAGTTCCCACCAGATGCTCTGCCTCGTAGTACTTACCCTCGAACAGGAAGTCCACCACTTTATCCTCTGCAAAGTCGACGATCTGACCGGAGATCTGATCCTGAACGAAATCAGAAGTCGTCAGTTTCAGGAACATCTGCTTGCCCAGATCATCGGTAATCACAACATAGCCGTAATCTGCAGCATTCGCTTTCGTCAAATACGACGGCACAGCAGTCGTTTTGTAGTTGAAATCGATAGTGCTTTCCGCGGTAGGCAGGTCCAGCGTACCAGACAGGTTGCTGCTAGTATTGGAATTGATCGTCACATAGTTTGTAGCGCCGCCGGCGAGTACAGCCTTAAAGTGATCGGGCAGATTATTTACATACTGCTCAGAGGTGTAGTCAATGTCCTTACTGAAGTCCAGTGTCTCACGAACAGGCGTATACTGTACCGTAATGGTGCCAGGCACATAACTGGAGTTATTGGGATCAAACAGACCCTTCGCCACAAAGCACTGTTCGGTTTCATTCCAGACCGCTTCCAGTCTCTTGACCACATTACTGCGGCTGCTGCAGACATACACAGTCTCGATCTGCTCAGGGTTACTGAACTTAACATTAAACTGGAACGTACCGCCGATGAACGTAACGACCGGTTTCGTATTGCCCAGAGCTTTGATGTCATAGGTCTGGTTCATATACTTCATGATAAAGTTCTGCAGTACAGGTGCGCCCACGTTATACTGCACTGTACGAGTAGCCGTGATCTCTTCACCATCGACTATCGCCTTTGCAACCACGTTGTATACCTTATAGTTGACCGGCTCAGCCAGGGTTACATTCGCACTGTATCCGCCAGCCTTACTGGTATGTACAGTCGTTGCCAGAGAGCCGTTGACGTAAATGCCCACATCACTGTTTGCAGGGCCAACACCGCTTACACTCACGCTGTTGGTATTGGCCGTATCGTCCGCCAGGATGGTGAGCAGGGGGATCTTTTCGTTGATGATACCCACGACCTCTTCTTTTGCCGTTCCGCTTTCCTTAAAGTTCATCAGCGCATAGGTCGTCACCATACAGTCGCCGATGGGTTTCAGGCAGAACGCCAGACGTCCGGAAGTATTCGCCACGGGGATGGTCAAGGTGGTCTCCTCGTAGTTGTAATCGGTTATCGTCTCGCCATCCAGTGTCAGGGTTTTCTCCATCAGCGTCAGATCATTGGGGATGCGCAGGATCAGCTTCATATCTGACACACTGCTCTGTACCGCCGTCTTAAACCCATAAGCCAGGTTCATCGTGACATAACCGTTGGCCAGTGCGCCTACCGTATTTGCAACATAATAACTCTGCTCCCGATCCAGGCACATGGTTTCATTGTTTTCGTTTGCACTGCCGATGAAGAGCATGGGTACATTATTATCAATACAGTAGATCGTTGCATGGGAGTACTCCTTGCACTCCACGGTCAAGGCATTGCAGTTCTGGAACACCTGCGTACCAAAGCTTGTAATGGTGTCCGGCAGATACAGCGTTTCCAGACTGGTACAACCGGAGAACGCATAGTTGCCTACGCTTAAAAGCCCATCTACCGGCTCAATATACTTCAGTGCTGTGCAGCCTGCAAAAGCATACTCACCGATCTCGGTCAAAGTGCTGGGGAGATGTACATTTTTCAGTCCAGGCACGTTACGGAATGCTGCGCGCGGAATGGTCACAACACCTTCCGGGATCGTCAGATACCGCAGTTTGGTGCAGCCTGCAAAGGGCGAAGAGAAGTAGCCCACACCGTCATTCACACGGTCATCTCGACTCTGATGCACTGTCCAGCCAACGGGATAATTCACCGTTTCCAGACTGGCACAATTCTGGAAGGCAAGGCTGGAAATGGTAGTGATGCTGGAAGGCAAAGACAGGCTCGTG